>NZ_JBBPHP010000033.1:0-75634 GCF_038039535.1 Catalinimonas locisalis
AGTGGTTTTCATTCCCTGGTAGCTTCCGGTACTACTTCCAAGCAGGTAGATCAGGAAAAGGATGCCAAGGTGATTGGTTATGGAGGTATGTTGATTGAATCTTTTCTAGCCATTATTTCTGTCGGTGCAGTCATCGTGATTAGCAGAACAGAATATGCCAGTAGACTGAGTGTGGAGGGGCCCGTCACCATGTTTGCCGATGGGCTAGGAGGTATCATTTCCTCTACCGGTATTTCTTCCACGCTGGCTACTTCTTTCGTTGCGCTTACTGTATCAGCCTTTGCGCTGACCACGCTGGATACCTGTACCCGTCTGGCTAGATTTACTTTTCAGGAGTTTTTTGAGGATGTAGATCACAAAGCAGGGAAAATGCTTTCAGGAAACCGTTATGTGGCTACTTTCATTGTGGTGGTATTATCAGTTTTGTTACTTACATCCGGGGAGTTTACTACGCTCTGGCCAATTTTCGGATCAGCTAACCAGCTACTGGCTGCCCTTGCGCTACTGGCTGTTTCAGTTTGGCTAATCAAACGGAAGGTAAAACCCACTTTTGTATTAATTCCCATGTTCTTCATGTTTGCTGTCACCCTTAGTTCGCTGCTTCTTTTTGCTGTTCAGAATTTCAACAAAGGAGTGTATATTCTTTCAGTTATAGCAGGCTTACTCTTTCTACTTTCTGTAGTACTGATTTGGTTAGCCAGAAAGAGTATTAAAAAGGAACTAAACAATGCCGATCAGCATCTTGAAAAAGTCTGAATTGTAACATGCTAAAGCAAGACGACACGAAACAAGATTAGCTTACCATTGACAGTAACCCTAGCATAAATTGAAGCTAAACCACTACTGTTTACCTTGGCTTTATTTAAACAGAACAATATTGCAAGTGAGTATTTCATTCGCCTTTTTTGCACTAGAATGCGTTACGAATACTTTTTGCAATTCGGTTACCTATTCAAAAACAAGCAAAACAGGCAATCAAATAGGTCATTTAAGTTTTGAAAGTTAGTGAACAAAATGAAAGGTTTAACAACAAGAAAAACTTTTGGAACTTAAATTTTAAAGGGTTTTACGAGTCAATGAATCCAAGGTGCAGAGGGCTTGTAATACCAGTATTGCCTGCTCAATTTACATCCTTGAAGCTTCTATCGTGTTAACAACTGTCCGCTGAGTCGGCGGATATCTATCTCTGTGCTCTTGAGCTGATAACGGAAATTAATCAGATCATTCCGGACATTGATAAATGCCTGCTGGGTAAGGCGAAAGTCATATCCGTTGATGGCTCCCAGTTCCAGCTGTTCCTCAGCAATCTGCAAGGACAGGCGTGCCGATTCCAGACTTTCCTCGGTAATGGACAACTGCCTTTGGAGTGCTTCATATAGGTTGATGTTCTGAATCATGGCCGCCCGTATTGCCTGCTCCCGCTCAGTGCGGTTGATCCTTTGGTTGTTCTGTCTCAGCTCGGCATTGTTGATGGCGATATTGGTACGCCCTCCATCGTAAAGATTCAGGCGAAGGCGGATACCAAACTCCGGTCCGTAACTACGCTGCGATTCTGTAATGCCTATCTCGCTGGTAGAGCGGACATATGAATAATTGCCAAACAGGCTCACTTCAGGATAGCGCTGCGACTGTTCAAGATCTACCAGTATTTCGGAAAGCAACTCTTCCAGTCGGGCCAGCCGTAACTCCCGGTTTTGTGCCTGCGCCATTTCCAGCAGACTGTCAGGAGAGGGCAGGGTCCTGAAACTGATCTCCTCATCAGCAGGCCTTAGCACCTGCTCCAGCGGAAAATTAATCTGATCGTTGATCTGTACGCTCAGGTTCTCAATATTATTAATTTGCTCTACAATCTGGGCGCTATCCGTATTAAAGTCTACTCTGGACTGGTAATACTGCAGGGCACCGGCGGCTCCTACTTCTCTTCTTTTCTGCTCCAGCCTCATCCGGTAAGCAGATATTTCCTGCGACTCGCGAAAATTGGCCAGCAGTTGTCGTTGCCTGATCAGCTCATAGTAGGTCTTGGCTACATCGGATATGGTTTGTTCCAGAAAATAACGGGTTTCCAGTGCACCGATCTGCTGAAGATATTCCAGGCGGTTCTTCTCGGCAAACATTCGGAAACCGTCAAAAACGATCCAGTTTACCTCTACCATAGCATTGAAAGAGGTATTTCTGGCATTATCACGGTTACGTTCTTCTCCCTCAAAAAACTGAATGGTGGTGGTATTGTAGCCGATGGTGCGGTCGGCTATCAGGTCTACGGTGGGGAAAAAACCGGCATTCCCCAATGTATTGTTGTTGTAGGCGATTTGTTCTTCGTTTCGGTAGATTTGCACCTGATAATTGGCACTGAACACCCGGTTGACCAGTTCGGGCAGGCTCACTTCTTCACCCTCCTGTGCTGACAGGGGTAACGTCATCCCCAGCAACAGCAGCAAGCTGATGGCCCTGATCAAAGTTTTGATATGTATTCTTTTAAGCTTCTTCAACCACATTTCTTTTGCTTTTGCTCGCGATATAAGTATATAAGGAAGGAATGACGAAGAGTGTCAGGATCAGAGAAAAAAGTAGCCCTCCAATGATGACGATACCCAGCGGAATGCGGCTGTTGGCCGAACCTCCGAAGGAGATTACCAAAGGTAAAGCTCCGAGGGTAGTAGCCAGGCTGGTCATCAGGATAGGACGAAAGCGCTCCGTAGCCGCATGTATGGCTGCTGACATCAAATCCTCTCCGGCATCTCTTTTCTGGTTGGCAAACTCAACAATAAGAATACCATTTTTGGTGACGATACCAATCAATACGATCATCCCGATCTGGCTGAAAATATTGAGCGTCTGCCCAAAAATAAGCAGCGACATCAGGGCACCGGCCAGTGCCAGCGGCACTGTAAACATAATGGTAAACGGGTCACGGAAACTTTCAAACTGTGCCGCCAGCGTCAGGTATACCAGCAGCAGCGCAAAAATAAAAGCGATCAACAGATTGCTGGAGCTTTCTGCATAATCTTCCGACTGTCCCTTGAGTGCGGTACTGAAATTTTCATCCAGCACCTCATCGGCAATCTGATTCATTACGTCCAGCCCCTTTCCCAAAGTATAGCCTTCGGCCAGGGAGGCAGAGATGGTTGCTGAAGTAAAACGGTTGTATCGCAGCAACTGGGGCGGACGACTCTCATTTTGAACAGTAACCAGGTTATCCAAAGCTACCCGCTCGCCGTATTTGCTCAGGACAGTAATCTCCGCAAGGTCGGCCGGTTCATTGCGTTCGCTTCTTTCCGCCTGTGCAATAATGTAGTACTGTTTGCCATCCTTGATAAAGTAGCCCAGCCGCTGCTCGCTAAAGTAAGTTTGTAAAGTTAGCGCTACCGCTCTTACGCTAATTCCTAAATCCTGTGCCTTAGACCGGTTGATTTCCACCAGCAGTTCGGGCTTATTGAACTTCAGGTTGATATCTACCACATTGAAGGCCGGATGCTGTCGGGCACGCTGCATAAAGGTAGGGATGACTTCTCTTAAATCTTCCAGATTTGGCGATTGCAGTACAAACTGAACCGGCAGGCCACTGCTGGAACCTGCGCTGATGGTAGGAGGCTGGGTAACGAAAGTTCGGGCAAAATTATATTTCTTTACTTCCTGGCTCAGAATTTCGGCCAGCTCCATTTGTGAGCGTTCTCTTTCCTGGGGTGGATACAGGCGGAGCCTGACGAAGCCTGAATTGACCGAAACGGAGGAGCCGAAGGTAGGGGAGGTGACTGATAGTAGGTTTTCTTTACCGGGCAAGGTATCTACCAGATCAATAAGCTTTTGCTGATAAGTATCCATCATATCGTAAGAAGTACCCTGAGGTGCGGTAGTCACCAGCCGTACGCTGCTTTTGTCTACCTGCGGTGCCAGTTCAGATTCTATCAAAGACACAAATAGCCAGATCAATCCACCAATGATGGCTACTGCCGGGAAGGCCAGCCAGCGTTTTTTCATAAATTTTTCCAGCCATCCCTGGTAGCCGTTGATCAGCCACTCTATACCACGGCGAATGGGTTGCAGAAACTTATATTCCTTATTGTCTTGCTTAAGCATACGCGAACACAACATGGCCGTGAGGGAGAGGGAGACAAAGGTTGAAATCAGCACCGATCCGGCGACTACCACCGCAAATTCCCGGAAAAGTCTGCCGGTAAGACCCTGCAGGAAAAAAATTGGCAAAAAGACACATACCAGTGTAATGGTGGTAGCAATGACGGCAAAAAATACCTGCCGACTACCTTTAAAAGCTGCCTGAATCGGATTTAGCCCCTCTTCTATACGGGAGTAGATATTTTCCATCACCACAATAGCATCGTCAACCACCAGGCCGGTGGCGAGCAGCATGCCCAGCAGGGACAGCAGGTTGATAGAATAACCGGCGAAGTAGAGAATGCCAAAAGTACCAATGAGCGAAATGGGTATGGTAATGATGGGAATAATGGTGGTACGTATGTTCCTCAGAAAGATAAAGATAATGATCACCACCAGGGCAAAGGCTACTAGTATGGTATTCTGAACTTCTTCAATGGAGCGGCGGATGCTGGTGGTGGTGTTCAGTCCTACACCCAGTACAATATCTTCGGGTAGGTCCTGCTTTATTTTTTCTACTTCGGCGAAGGCCTGGTCTACAATTTCAATATAGTTGGCTCCCGGCTGAGGTTGCATGGCTACTCCTACCATAGGCTCTCCTCCATTTCCCCGCAGTATGGTTTGCTTATTTTGTGGTGCCAGTTCGGCTCGGCCTACATCCTCCAGCCTTACCAGTACGCTATCCCGCTCAGCAATGATCATCTCATTGAATTCCTGCTCAGTTTGCAACCGCCCAAAGGTGCGAATGGTCAGAAATTTACGTCCCTCAATACGGCCGGTGGGTAGTTCAATGTTCTGGTTGTTTAATGCCCTCTGAATATCCATAGGCGAGATAGAGAAGGCTTCCATACGATCGGGGTCCAGCACCAGGCGCATGGCGTAGAGCTTTTCTCCCCAGAGATAGACTTCGCTGACACCCTGGATGGTTTGCAGACGTTCGGCAAACAACTGGTCGGCAATATCAGTCAGTTCCAGCAAATCCCTTTGATCGCTCTTGAGGGTGATGGCCAGAATAGTCTCGGCATCAGCATCTGCTTTAGAAACCACCGGCGGGTCGGCATCGGGAGGCAGGCTACTTACGGCCTGTGATACTTTGGAGCGCACGTCATTGGCGGCATTGTCCAGGTCTATACCCAGCTCAAATTCTACTGTAATACTGCTGCGTCCCTGTGAACTAATGGAACTTAGGGTTTTGATACCCTCCACCTGATTGATTTCCTCTTCCAGGGGTTCGGTGATCTGCGATTCTATAATCTCAGCATTGGCCCCGGTATAGTCAGTCTGTATAGTAACCACCGGTGGGTCTACACTAGGATATTCACGAACCCCCAAACGTAGAAACCCGATAATGCCAAAAAGCACAATGACGATAGAGAGTACAGTCGCCAGTACCGGCCGCTTGATACTTAAGTCGGATAATGTCATAGGGCTTTCTCTTTTAATGATCTGACTTCCACTTCGGTGCTATCACTCACCTGCATGAGCCCGGTGATAAGGATAGTATCTCCGGCATGAAGCCCTTGTGCAATCTGGACGCGGCTCTCGGTACGTATCCCCATACTTACCGGCTGCTTGAGTGCCAGGCCGTTCTGAACCTTATAGACGATATGCCCGTCGCGTTCAGGCTGCACTGCTTCGGCAGGTACCATAAGTGCCTGAGGGTCCAGTGCCAGACTTACTTCTACCTGGGCAAAGTTGCCGGGCGTAAACTTCAGCGAGTCGTTTTCCAACTTAGCTCTGAGCTGTATACTGCGTGAGGCAGCGCTGATCAGTGGGTTGATGGCATAGATTACCGCTTGTGCGGTATCCAATCCGCTGTTGTCAATGACCTTTACTGCCTGCCCTTCTTCCAGGTAGGGGAGATACTGAGCAGGCAGGTTAAAGTCCACCCTTATCAGATTTGACTGCACTAGTTGGGTGATGGCATCGCCCTGGGCGAGATAAGCTCCCTGGCTGAAGTTGCGCATACCTATCTGCCCGTCAAAAGGGGCATTGACATTGGCCAGATTGATTTGCACGTTCAGCTCGTTAATCTGAGCCTGGAGATTGCTAACGGTAGCCCTAATTTGATCAACCGCCTCCTGGCTGGTCCCTTCTATGTTTAGCAGTTCTTCATTACGCTGTAACTCCTTCTGAGCAGAGCTTAGCTGTGCCTGCAGACCCTCACGCTGTGCTCTTAGCTGCCGATCGTCAATTTTCAGAAGTAATTCTCCCTGTTCTACCTGCTGTCCTTCCTTAAAGTAAATTCTCAGCACATTACCAGCAACAGGGGCTCTGAGCTGTACTTCTTCATACGGCAGGAGGTTGGCTGTAGAAGAGACTGTATTGTTTAGTTGCCGGGCCTCTACCAAGTGGGCATCTACTTCCAGTACCTGTTGCTGCTGTGTCTGCTGTCTTTCCTCCTGCTGATTGCAGGAAGATAATAGCAGATAGAGAAAGCAAAGGATATAGGTATATGAATTTGTTTTCATGGATTTGGTGGTGAAAAAATATCGCTGCGGCAAAAAAAATGACCACTTCGTATATGAAACAGAATATATATAAGACTGCTCTTTGTAAGATTTGTTTAAAGGATATTGAGTCTTTTTGCACAGAATACTTTATTGAGGGTGTGAGAACCTTTGTTCTTTTGCCCTTCTGAGTCGGTGCTTCTATTATTACTTTTTCAAAATTTGTAAGACTTTCCCAATATGGAGCATGTGCTGGCCAAAGTAAAATAGCGAGGATGAAATATTGTGATTTTCATGGATCTTCTCCAGGACAATGGAAGAAATAACTCATATCCAGGGTTAAAACATCCTGACAAGTATATCAAAGTCCATCAATCTGTAGGAAGCACTTTATGCTTTTGGTTGGTGATGAACCTTCTTTGGCAATACAGTACATCATAGACGTACGAAAATGCAGTGGTATGATTTTATGATCAACTTTTAAAACACTGTTAGCTTTTACAAATGTAAGTGTTTGATTTTCTGATGCTTAATAATCCTCCTTTTCAAGATATATTTTTCTGGCAGAAACAAAGAAGATCACAGCTTGCTGAATTACTTACCTAAATAGTCTCTTAAACTTGCTGAAACCTACCTGCTAAGCTGCTTTTCAGTGCAAGTAAAAAGATTTTTTGACAACTGAATGCAAGCATGATTTGCGAAGTAAATATTTTCCATTGACTAATTTTAGCCAAAAATTAATTCTGGCCTTCTGCTCTGGATAAATCCCGATTAAGGAGAAAGATGTGAGGAAAAAAAGTTAGCAATACAAATTAAGCACTATGAAGTTATTCTCTTTTACGTTCGTTAAGAAAGCAAAACTAAAGCAATATACTGAAGAACATGCTTCCCTTCAGTCACAAATTGCATCTGCAGCTGAATTTATCAGTGAAATTGAAAAAGGTAATCTGGAAGTAAAGTACTATGAGGAAGAGAATATAAGCAAGATAGAATCAGCAGATCAACTGGCTCAATCACTTATCAGTCTTAGGAAACAGTTGGTCAAAGTATCTCAGGAAGAAAAACAGAGAAACTGGGTAGCAGACACCAGGTCTAAGTTTATGGATATTCTTCGCTCAAGAGATAATGACTTAAAAGAACTTGCTGAAGACATTATCCGCAGCTTGGTGAAGTACCTATCAGCAAATCAGGGTGGTTTGTTCTTGGTAAATGATGATAACGAAAATGATATACATATTGAGCAGTTGGCCTGTTATGCTTATGAACGTAAAAAGCATTTAAACCAACGTATTGAAATAGGTGAAGGGCTCATTGGGCAGACTATTCTTGAGAAAGAGTCTATCTATCTGACTGAAATACCTCAAAACTACCTGAAGATTACCTCAGGGCTTGGTGAAGCAAATCCCCGCCACCTGTTGATTGTTCCTTTAAAGCTGGAAGATAAGGTGTTCGGTGCTATTGAGATTGCTTCCTTCCATGCAATCAAAGATTATGAAATAGAGTTTACCGAACAACTTGGAGAAAGTATTGCTTCTACCATTGCCAACGCTAAAAATAATTTCCGGACCAAAAAATTATTGGAAGAAACCCAGCAGCAGGCAGAAGAAATGCGGGCACAGGAAGAAGAAGTAAGGCAAAATATGGAAGAGCTTTCTGCTACACAAGAGGATATGCAGAGGGTAATGAAAGAGTTGCAAGGTAATGAGGCTTTTATGAAGGGGCTGATTGATGCTTCCTCTGATGCTATTTTTACCATAGATCGTGAGTACAAAATCATAAATTGTAACAAGGTATTAAAAGAAACCTATAGTTCACAGGGAGCTGTGATAGATAAAGGTTTTGAAATCTTGGGTCTGTTTACAGATGAGCAAAAGTCTACCTACAAAAAGTATTATGACCGTGTGTTGGGTGGTGAAGCATTTAAAGTCTCGGAATCATTTAAAAGCGAAAGTGGAGAAAGTTTTTTTGAAATTACCTACAGTCCTCTGAGAGATGAAGAAGGTAAAGTGACTGGCGCTGCAGTATTCGGAAAGGACATCACAGAGATTGAAGTAGCTCGTATCAATAATGAAAAACTGCTTTCAGAGAGTCAGAGTATTGCAGAAAAACTAAAGGAGCAGGAAAATGAGAGGTCGTACATGATGCAGGAACTGCAAGAGAAAGAAGAGTATACAACTGCACTCATGGGAGCCTGTAAGGATACCATCTTTGTAATTGATACGGACTATCGTTATTTAGACTTCAATGAAACTTTCAAGGCGTCAATTGCTCAAACTGGCGTAAAAATAAATATAGGTGATGATGTGTTTAAGATACTTTCTGAAAGTGAAAGAGCACACCATAAAGAGCTGTATGACAAAGTTTTCAAGGGTGAGTCTTTTGAAGTCACAGAACATATCGCTGTAGCTGACGCATACTATCTGTCATCTTACAATCCTTTGAAAGATAAGAATGGAGATATCTATGCCTGCGCTGTGTATGCCAAAGATATCACTGAGCTAGTAAAGTCTCAGAAACAGGCAGAAGCTTTGTTACATGAAAGTCAACAGCAGGGAGAGGAAATGAAAGCTCAGGAAGAGGAATTGCGACAAAATATGGAAGAATTATCTGCTACCCAGGAAGAGATGCATCGGATTATGAAAGATGTACAGCGCAGTGAGCACTATCTGACCGAACTGCTTAATATTACGCAGGACACGATTTATACCATAGATAAAGGTGGTAAAATTTTGACATTCAACAGGTATTTTGAGGAAAATATGAAAAGGTACGGTATCCAGATAGATAAAGGATTTGATTATCTGTCTATCCTACCCAGTGAGGAAGAAAAGCAAAGTCAGAGAACAATTATTGATAAGGTATTTGAGGGTGAGGCTATTGAAATCCCTCTCTTTTATGAAGTTGAGGGTGGAGAAATTCACCTGATCAGTAATTATAGTCCCATAAGAAATGTTGAAGGTGAAATCGTGGCGGTCGCCGTCTATTCCAGGGATGTTACGGAATTGGTGATGGCCAAACAGAAAGCCAGTCAAGCAGATAAGTAAAATTACTGGGGAGACATAAAAAAATTGTGTCAAAGTTGTAATCCCTACAACTTTGACACAGTTTCGTTTACAGTCTCAAATGGCCAGATACACCCAGCCCAGCCAGTCGTTGAACTTCCTTTTCTTTTCCTCTACATTTTTTTTATCTCGGGCCACCAGCCAGATTAATACCCCGGAAAGGATGACAAAGCAGGAGACAATTCCCAGAATGAAGTAGACCATCCTCAGTCCTACTCCACCGAAATCTCCGAAATGCAATCTGTACAAAATGCCGGATGCTCCATCCACATAGGAAGTTTGTTTGAAGGGTTCTTTTTCAGAGACGATTTCTCCACTCTTCACATATTTCATCTCTGAAGAACGAAAAAGAGCCTGCAAAAAATATGACATACAATATGGCACTGATGATGATCCCACTGATGGTATGGGTATGAAATAATATTTAAAATACTGCCTGATGATGCGTTTCTTCTTTCCCACTAAAATCATAAAGTTTGATTTTAACCTCATTTCCATACAATGTTAACTTCCTACCAGATTGAGAGAGATAAGAATTTCCATAATAGAACTCCTGAACTCTTTGGCTGCTGTCATTGAGGGTTATTTTCGCTTTGAAAATATGGTTGGGTACATTCAAAGCAGCTGCATCCTGCTGTTGAAAAGCATCATAGTTGTAAGCTTGTAGAGGGCCATTCGTATTGGCGAATAAGTAAACTGGCTGACCTTTCACCTGTATGCTGGCAGCACCTTTGGCATTTTTATCCACTAATAATCCTGTGTTAAGTGGGAGCATAGGGGTAAAGTTTCCTTGACCATTTCCTTTTAGAAAAATTCCGGTAGAAGCATCGTATCTGCCACTGACTACTTCTGTTCCGAAATCATTGCCTGACAATAGCACATCCAGGTTTCCATCTCCATCAAAATCTTCTATGAGTATGCCGTAAATCGGAGCGATCTGTGCCTGTTTTGGTAATTCAATTAATTTAAACCGTCCTTCACCGATGTTTTCCAGGTAAGAAGAAGCATGGTGAAATGACTTTGCGGTATAGGCTCTACTTTTATCAGTTGGAGTCAAAATGTCTGAGATACTGGCATTGGCATAACTTTCATAGTCAGGAAACTTCTTCTTCAAAGCGGGTACCTGGCGAATAATATCATCTCTGGAGTGGGTAGGGTATTCCTGATGGTTAATGTAGTTAGTAATGATAGGATCAATGAAACCATTCTGATCCAGATCGGTAGCATAAATTGTCATGGGTTCATTACGGGAGACTTCTTCTCTTGTATTTAGACCCAGATTACCCAATACATAATCAGTATCACCATCCGAATCAAAATCACCTCCGTTTATACTGTTCCACAAGCCAGCGGTATAGTTCAGGCCCGTTCGGTTTGACACATTCTCCAGCTTACCCTCTATATTCTCAAAAAACTGTAGAGGCATAAACTCACCTACAACGATCAGGTCAGCGTCCATATCATTATCAAAATCTGTCCAGAGGGCGTCGGTGACCATGCCTAACTTTCTCAGGGCAGGAGCAAGGGCATTCGTTTTGTCCACGAATTTTCCTCCTTCATTGATAAGCAGGTAACTGTCTGGTGGGAGTGGGTATTTCAAAGGAATAAGCCGTCCTCCCACAAATAAGTCCAGATCTCCATCCTGATCATAATCTGCTGCTCTGACACAGGAGCTGCTTACAGGAAATGCCGGAAGCACTCCTTCGGTGAGGGTAAAATTTCCTTTTCCATCATTCTCGTATAATCGGTCCTGATAATACTGGGAGTCAGCATAGTGTTCATTGCTGCCGCTGGCAATATAGAGGTCAAGATCATTATCATTGTCATAGTCAAACAAGAGTACGCCCAGGTCTTCCGCAGCCATTTCATCATCGGATCGGGTGAGGGCTTTTTTGGTAAACTTTCCGTTCTGTTGCTGAAAGAAAAGATAGCCGGAATGATCATAGGCACCCCCGATGAAGAAATCCTCTAAGCCATCAGCATTCATATCTCCCACGGCTATACCAGGCCCCTGATCGGATAATTTGTGCGGTAAAAGATACTGTCGGCCAAAGTCATTGTACTCAGGGTCTACATGCTGGTGATTCAGTCCAAGTGCTTGGGTAATGTCCGAAAACCAGGGTGTATTATTTTCTGTAAATGGAGGTGCTATCAGCGATTTTGCCTCTGCATGTACTACCGTAATATATTGGTTGGCAACAACTTCTTCTATTTTAGATATCTTCCCATCAGGCCAGTTTACAATGATGCTGTCCACAACCTTGATAGTATCAAGCCCAAAGTGCAAACCAGGAGCCACGGATGATTGATAGCCTCTTACTACAGATTGCTCAGCTAGCTGGTACATATCAGTGGCATATAAAGCTACTTTTGCCCCAATGCCTGTTGGGTTTAAACGATCCCCTTTAAGCTGAACGCCTAAGAAGTTTCTACCACGTTGAGAGGTAGTCAGATTTTCGTAGATAAAAGCAGGCTCATTGATATTGTTGACGACAAGGTCCAGATCACCGTCACGGTCCAGGTCTCCGTAAGCGGCACCATTGGATAAAGAAGGATTGTTGATACCCCATGTATCAGTAGCATCGGCAAAACTCAATTCTCCCTGATTTTCAAAAATGAAGTTTGATAATTTTATGGAGGGCATCTGTTTAGCCTTTTCTTTTAAAATATGATCCAGACTATCTGCTGTGACATTGCCACTCAAGCCTGCCGTATAGTTGATAAAATCCAGATCAGTAATATCTCTGAGATAACCGTTAGAGATAAATATATCTTTCTTTCCGTCGTTATTGAAATCCGCCATGAGTGGGGCCCAGCTCCAATCTGTCGCATGTAAATCCAAAAGCTGCCCTATTTCAGCGAATTTTGTATGCTGACCATCTACTTTGCCCAAATTGAGCTGTACAGTATTTCGCATGTACTGCGGCATGTATCCTTGCTCCAGGGTAAACTGATACAGATTGTAATTCATTGGGCCAGACATCTTCTTCCGATGGTAATTATCCCGGGGGAGCATATCCAGCGTAAGAATATCGCTAAGGCCATCGTTGTTAAAATCAGCAATATCATGCCCCATGCTAAAATGACTCACATGCCCGAAATAAGATTTTGACATTTCTGAAAAAGTGACTTTTCCGTCTGGACCTTTCTGATTATTGATATAGAGATAATCGTTGGCAATAAAATCGTTGGTGACAAAAATATCAGGCCAGCCGTCATTATTTATATCACTGATACCCACGCCTAGCCCCAAACCATCGTATAGGATACCAGCCTCCTGTGTAACATCCGTGAAGGTTGGGTCTTGACCAGCTGCGGCTCCATTATTACGATAAAGCTTATCATTGGCAGGGCCACTACCATCACTAATCAGAGGAGTAACCTGGTTAGGATTGCGGATAGCATTGGTATGGTTGAGCAGGTACACATCAAGGTCACCGTCAAGGTCATAATCAAAGAACACTGCCTGGGTAGAATAGCTGGTATCTGCTAAGCCGTATGCTTCGGCTGACTCGGTGAAAGTTGGGTGTCCAGTCTCGTCATTAATCCCATTATTGACATACAACTTATTTTTCCGTTTTTCAGCTTCATAATTTCCTGAACGGCAAACATAAATATCCAGCAGGCCATCGCTATTAATATCCACCATGGTGACGCCAGTAGACCAGCCACTAGATAAAATATTGGCAGTCTCACTAATGTCCTCAAAACTCATCTGCTTATTTTCTCCCTTTCCTTTGTTCAGGTAAAGCCGGTCACTGACCATATTTCCGGTGAAAAAAATATCGGGGAGGCTATCATTATTGACGTCTCCTATCGCTACGCCACCCCCATTATACACATAAAAGAAGTCTACCATATTGAATGTGTCATTCTCTTCTATGGTATTGGTAAAGTCCACACCAGTCTGCTCAGCGGGTAATAGCCTGAATATTTCTTGTGTATTATTTACAGAAGAGGTTTCTTCCTCTGAACAGCCGTACGCAATGGTCAATAAGAATAGTAATAAGAAAAGGTCAGATAGGCGTTGCATGATTCAAAATTTACTGGATTTAATCCGTAACCTTATATGGGGTTTAGTATAATCATTTAAGGCACATAAAGCATAAAACCTGCTAAAAAAGCAGGTTCTATTGCATCGTTCATGGTTATGTTATGTGAACTACTCAGTTTTAATACACTGAATGCTGTTGTACATTAGGATTACCCAATGTTTCATTCAGAGGTATAGGAAGTACATAATCTCTGGGTGAGAGTGTACGGTCAACATCATAAGTATCTATGAATTCCTGAATATAATCTCCCAGATAATCTGGTTCTCCGCCAAAAGTACTTTTACGCTTCAGTTCGGGATACGTCTCCTGCTCAAAAGCAAACTCCAACACACGTTCCTCTACGATGGCGTCTCTGAGTTCGGATTGGGTTAAGCCGGATAAGGGCTCTAATCCTGCACGCCTGCGCACCTCATTAATACCGAAGTAAGCATCTCCTGTTCCGCTCTCATTGGCTGCTTCTGAATGGCCCAAGAGAACATCTGCATAGCGGAGATAGACAATGTTTCTTTCGGTGAGGTTTGCGTTAGTGCCTATTTCTACCCATTTGGCTACCCAGCCATTAGAGAAGATCAGTTCCTCAGGATTATTGGGATCAGCATCAGCAGATACCATGCCGCCAAAGCGACTCAGGTTATAGGAAGCATCCTCGCTCCATCTTACAATAGGATATTCACCTTCATCTGTTAAGCCTACACGATTGCTGGGATACTCGGTAATGAACGTACCCGGGATACGTTTGTCTTCCGGGTCGTATTTCATACGAAATGCCTGGGTACCATTGAGCCAATGCCAACCCACACCACCTAACTCGTTAGGAAGATCAGCAGGCACAAAATGCGAATGATGGTTGTTATATTCATTGGCATTCGCTGAAGCTGAAACCTGAGCTTCAAAGATACGCTCGCCTGAGTTTTCGTGTGCTACATCAAAGTTATGGGCAAAATCTTCAAAAAGCGCAAAGCCTCCCTCGTTTACGATGGTTTCGGCAGTAGTACGGGCTTCATTCCACTTTTCATCCAGCAGGTATACTTTCATGAGCAATGCCATGGCAGCCCATTTGGTAGCTCTTCCTACATCTTCTCCGGCATATGATTCAGGTAAGACATCGGCTACTGCATTTAAGTCACCCTCAATCAGGTCAAGCGCAATACGCTTTCCATTTTCATTGGAGGGTAAATCCTGATCGCTCACTGTTCTTTGAGTAGTGACTGGTACATCATCAAAATACCTAACCAGATTGTAGTAATAGAATGCTCTCAGGAAAATGGCTTCTGCCTTTACTCTGTCCAGCAGTGCGGTGTTAGATACGCCATTTTCTTTCAAGTCATCAGCCTTTTCTATTACGGCATTAGCTCTGTTGATATTTTCATAAGAAATTCTCCAGTAAGTACCGATGTAGTCATCACCAGGGTTTACATTTCCATTCTGAAAATCAAGCGGCCCTTTTTCCCAGCCCACCTGATAGCCTACCCGACACTCAAACACATAACGGTTATAAAAGTGATTAGACCAATCACGTCCATATCCAATACCATCATAAATTGCATTAACCCCAAGCTCCAACTGCTCAGCAGTAGTGAAGAAGTTATCCTGCGTAATGAAATCGGGATTTTCATCCAGTTCTTCACAAGCCAAAGGAATCAGCATAGCGAAGACCAGAATTAATTTCGGGATTTTTATCATTATAGTTTTCATAATTCTCATGGATTATAGCCCTAAATTGATACCAACAGTAAATGTCCTTGAACGGGGGTATGCATCATAATCATCCCCTCGGTTCAGGTTGTTTTGTCCCCGGTTATTGACTTCCGGATCAAAACCACTATAATCTGTAAAGAGCAAAGGGTTTTGCGCACTTACATAAAATCTAGCATTGCGAATAAAACCTGAAACAGGTAAGGTATACCCAAAGGAAATATTCTGTACTCTTATAAAACTGCCATCTTCAATGAAGTAGTCTGAGTCTCTGTAAGAGTTAGCAAAGTCACGGTTTCCATCAATCACCGGGCGGGTAGCATCAGGATTATCAGGAGTCCATGAATCTGTCAATATGCTGGCGATCTGGTTGATTTTCTGGACACCATCACCAATCTCGGATTGCTGCAGGTTTCTCACATCATTGCCTTGTACTCCTCTGAGGAACAAGTTGAAATCAAAGTTTTTGAAATTAAGGGTAGTAGTAAGTCCCCAGGTAAAGTCAGGATTAGGATCACCCATAATGATATAATCATCAGGTGTGATCGCGCCATCGTCATTGGTATCCTGATAGCGAGGATAACCCGGTTGATCACCGGAGCGGGAAGGATTGTTATCAATTTCTTCCTGCGTCTGGAAAAGCCCTATGTAACGATATCCTCTCCATACACCTATGGGATTACCTGCTTCTACCCAGCTTCCGTCTACGCCAAGGTGTCCACTGGTAGAGCTGGAGAAAAAGGGTGTGCTGCTGCCCAAGTCCGTGATCTTATTACGTAAGAAGGAAATATTACCAGAAATATCCCATCTTAAATCCTGTCTGTCAATGGCAATGTAGTTTAGCCCTAACTCAAACCCTTTGTTTTCCAATGAACCTGAGTTTTTCAGAATGGAACTGAAGCCAAGGCTACTGGGTACAGTTACAAAGAGTAGCAGGTCTTCAGTGGTGTTATAGAAATAATCTGCTGTCAGGTTTAACTTGTTTTGCAGGAAGGATAAATCTAAACCTACATTAAACATTTGAGTAGACTCCCACCTGAGGTCAGGGTTGGACAAACGAGCATCCGCCAGACCTAAAACCAGGTTGCCTCCAAACACATAGTTGTACTCATTCAGATTAGCCTGTGAGTTATACACCGGAATTTCGGAATTACCGGTAATACCCCAGCTTGTTCTAAGCTTCAGGTCACTAAATGCGGTAGAAAGTCCGGAATTCTGAAAGAAGTCTTCTTCCACCACTCTCCAACCAAACGCCACAGAAGGGAAGTTTGCCCACTTGTTGGCCGCACCAAACCTAGATGAACCATCACGACGGAATGAGAAGGTGAATAAATATCTTTCCATCAGGTTGTAATTTACTCTACCCAGGAATGATTTCAGTAACCATTCTCTTCGGCTTGAGAAAGGAATCTGTATGTCGGTACCTCCACCGAGCGTTGCCTGATCTACGCTACTAGCTGAAAGGCCCCGGTTGGTGGCGCTCATCCCCTCATTCACTTCTTTCTGGAAGGTATATCCTGCTACCACATTGATGCTATGATCTTCGTTGAATTGCTTGTTATAGGAGAGGATATTTTCGTTCAGGATGTTGATAGAGTTACGGTTGGCTTTGGTCAGTTCGCCAGCTCTGTCTCTACCCAAACGAGAGTTTTCCACCGGATAAAAGGTTGTCCTGCTGGCGTTGAGAATATCTGCACCTATACTGGTTTTGAAACTCAGGCCTTCAACGATTTGAAAAGTAAATCCGGTATTTCCTAATACACGATTATTTATGTCGCTATCTGTAACATATTCCAGCTCCTGTAGCGGGTTGGTCAAGAATCGGCCATCGTACGATGCCAAAGCATAAGTGCCATCATCATTTCTTACCGGTACACTGGGATCAAGGCCTAAAGCAGTAATAATGATACCTCCAGGTCCACCCTGATCTGTAGGTGCGTTATTGGAATTGGTACGGTTAAACGACCAGCTGTTACTGATCGTTAAACGATCATTCAGCGCGCTATTGTCCAGGTTGAGCCTGATGCCATAACGGGAAAAATCAGTATTCTCAATGATACCCTGGTTATTAAAATAGCTTCCGATAACAGCATAACGCATTTTATCGCTACCGCCGGTAAAACTGAGCTGATGGTTTTGAATACTTCCCGGCTGGGTTACTTCATCCAGCCAGTTAGTACCTTCTCCAATGGCGTCAATTTCTTCCTGACTGTAAATAGGTGCTCCGCCCTGGCTTTGCTCCAGGGTATTGAGATAAGTGGCAAACTCTCCTCCATTCAGTACATCAATCTTGTTGGCAATGGTCTGAACTGAGTAGGAGCCGTCATAATCAATTTTACTTTCACCGGCTTTTCCCCTCTTAGTGGTGATCAGAACTACCCCGTTAGAACCCCTTGAACCGTAAATAGAGGTGGCAGAAGCATCTTTTAGGATCTCTATAGAGGCAATATCATTAGGGTTGATGGTTGCCATAATATTAGAGGGCTGGCGGCTACCTCCCACGCCATAAGCGCTGTTGTCTGGATAGATGGGAAACCCATCAATGACATACAAAGGCTCACTACCACTATTAATGGAGTTAGACCCTCTGATTCTAACTGAAACCCCACCTCCGGGAGCAGCGGAAGCCTGGGTAACCTGCACACCCGGAGCTCTGGCCTGAATACCCTGATCTATAGAAGCTACCGGGAATTCATTGATAGATTCTCCATCAATGGAGGCGACCGAACCTGTAAGGTCACTTTTCTTGACAGTACCGTAACCTACCACTACTACTTCGGAAAGAGACTGAAGGTCAGGGGATAGGTCAACATTGATGGTGCTTTGTCCGTTGATTTCTACTTCGGTGGTTTCGTATCCTACGGATGAAAAAACCAGCGTATTAGCACCGGAGGGAACGGTGAGACTATAATTTCCATCAATATCTGTTACCGTACCTGTGGTACTTCCTTTCACAAGAACGTTTACACCGGGTAAGCCTGAGTTATTCTCCAGGTCTGTTACCGTTCCACTTACTGTAGATTGCGCATATGTAAGCGTGCTGAGTCCGCAAATGAGTAAGAGGCACCACCAGCCGATCAACTTGTCTGGTTTTAATTTGAACAGTAGAGGTTGTTGCATTTTCATAAAATATAGAATTAGGTTGCTAATAAATTTTCATATCACAGTAGCTATCCAGCAGAAAAGACTAAAGAAGACGCAAGTCTTCAAAAGGATTTTTTCTTTATGAAAGGTATCAGCAATTCTTTCATTTCTAAATGATTCATCTTATGAAAGAATGGATTATCTTATTAAATGATAATGGTATAGTTGAATGCTGACTTTTTTTAGAAAATAAATAGCAGTTCATTCTTTTCGCTTCCAGCTTAAAGCAAACTGCAATTTCATCAGCTACAAGTATATGTTCTGTTTTTATTGATATGATTATTTTAAGTGTGTATTCATATACTATTATGTGACTTTGTTAATACATTTCTTATTTAATAAGCATAACAACACCAAAATTTTGTCTGGTAATAAGAATATAATATCTAAGCAACGTGGCTTTATTTTTTTCTTGTAAACCATAAGATGCAATTTTTATAAATAACGAATGGACAAACTTATTTAGTCCCTCGTTACTTTACTGCCCCACCAGTCTTCATTGGGTGCAAAGTCTTCCTGCAAAAACTGCTTTCTTTGCTGCTCCAGCCGGGGCATAAGTACTTCTACCTTTTCTCTATGTTTTTCTACGGCCAGTTCGGCACTGAAGGTAGTATCACGTGCTGGTAGGTTAGCACTAACGCTTTCCAGAAAAGTCTGTAATTGTGCATTTAGTCGTTTTGCGACCTCAGGATATTCTTCGGCTACATTTTGCTGCTCTCCCGGATCTTTCTGCAGGTTATACAGCTCGTTTCTTTCATCTTCCCAGTAATGAATCAGCTTCCAATCTTTATCTCTAATGATTGAGGCAGGCTCACCTCCCTGATTACCATAGTGAGGATAGTGCCAGAATAATGGACGTTCTGCTACTGTTTCACCTTCCAGTAATGGTTTAAGGCTGACTCCATCTACATGTTGATTGGGCAGCAGAGGTAGGTTGGCCAGATCAAGGATGGTAGGAAAAAAATCAGTTCCTGTTACCGGATAGTCAATGGTTTTGTTACTGTTGTCTAACCAGGGCACTTTGATAAAATAAGGTTCCCGAATGCCGCCTTCCCACTGGTAGCCCTTGCCACCACGAAGGGGTAGATTGGTAGTAGAGAAAGCATCTCCTGAGGCTACACCTCCATTGTCTGATGTAAAAATAACAATGGTATTTTCTTCCAAACCTAAGGAATCCAGCTTATCCAGCACCAGCCCTACGGCATCATCCATCTGTTCTACCAGCCCACCATAAATTGGGTTGTCCTGTACGATCCTTATTGGCAGGACGCGCTCCATTTCGTAGCCATGATCCTGTATGCCCATCTGCTCAGCTTTGTCCCGATACTTTTCCCATTTTAGTTCTGTCGTTTGTATGGGGCCGTGTACGGCATAAAAAGACAGGTAAGCAAAAAAAGTAGAATCCTGATTTTCTTCTATAAACCTGGCAGTCTCCTTAGCCAGCCGCATTGACAGGTTTTCGCCCTGGGTGGTGTTTTCTAGCTTAGGGTTTTCCCAGGGTGAAAAATAACCGCCTCTAGGACTGCCTACATCCCAGCCTCCCTTATTGGTATCAAAGCCATGATCTTCAGGATGAGAACCCTCACTGCCCAGATGCCATTTACCAGCAAAAAACGTTTTATAACCATGGGCGCGCATTGCCTCAGCCAGGGTAGTGTCTGCCTGAGACAGATTATGTACATATGCTGCGGGAAGCAGTCTGTCATTCCTGTTATGGTCTCGCCAGTCAGTTCCGGATTTTGCACCTATCCAATCAGTAATGCCGTGCCTTGCAGTAAATTTTCCCAGCATGATACTGGCTCTTGAGGGACTGCAAACCCTGCTGGCAGCATAGCCCTGGGTAAAAACAGTACCTTCTCTGGCAATGCGGTCCACATTAGGGGTTTCATAATAGTCACTGCCGGTAAAGCTCAAATCATGTACGCCCAGGTCATCTACTAAAATAAACACCACATTTGGCTTAGCTACTTCTTTCTCACTACAGGCAACCAAAAAAAAGTTCAACAGCGATAGCGTAATTACAATTAGGTTATTAGAGAGTCGTTTCATAAGGTTTCTCAATATTTGAGGTTTAGTTCTAGGTTAGTATTATTAGCCAACTGAGGCTGAGTAAGAGGGTAAAGGACCGGATAGTCTTCGCACACTATACCTCTCTCCTGCGATTGTTGGATTAGTAAGAAGATTTTTCATAGAGAGGAGCATTAGGTGAATAATCAAAAAATTAAAAAGCAGACCAGACATCTTTAATAGACAAGTTTAAAACCAGCTTTTGCTAGTGTAAACTGATTTTCAATTATTCTGTGAGCCTTTTCTATTTGTAGGAGCTTTCATAAAATTTAAGATCACTCATACTAATAGTAATAATAATTGATCAATACATAATATTTGCATTTTTATGCGTGCCAATATTAGGGATTTTGAATATCTAGAAAAAGGGACAATGATCAACAAACATGAATGATATTACGAGGAAATAATTTTAGTTACCTCTAATATTCATCTCTTGCCGGTCTCTTTTCTTATATTCAATGGGGGACATCTGCATTACTTTTTTAAAAATTCTGGAAAAGTAATAGGGGTCCTGATAACCTACTTTATCAGCTACCTCTTTTACATAGAGTTGTGTTATATCCAGCAACTGGCAGGCATATTGAATCTTCAGTTGAATAAAATGATCTACAGGGGAGAAGCCAGTCTTTTGTGTAAATAACTTCGAGTAGTGTGCTACAGACAAGCCAGTATGATCAGCTAATTCTTTAAGCGATAATGCTTCTCCAACGTGGTTTTTCATAAAAGTAATATTCTTGGAAATGATATCAGTATCCTGCACATTCTGAAAATGCATAAACTGGTTTGGGTATAAAAAAGAAGCAAGTAAGCGCTGGAAACTCATACTGGCATATTCAAGTTGCGATTTGGCATACCCCATAGAGAAAGTGTGGATCAGGTCTTTGAATAGGCTGATCCGAAAATCTTCATTTATCGCATGCTGTGCTTGAAGTGTCGTTTTTTTTCCAAAGTGTTCGCTCAGTAGATCTGCTTTGGTTCCATCAAAATGTACCCAGTAAATAGTCCATGCATCCTTTTCCTTAGTATTGTAATGATGTGCAATATTTTTAGGAATAATGACAAAATCATGCTTTGAAAGAAAGTGAGTTTCTTTTCCAATGCTTACTTCACCACTTCCATTATTTACATAAATAAGAATATTCTCCTTTGAACCATGATTTCTTTTACGAAAATGAAAACGAGCATGAGGATAAAAACCAATATCTGTAATATATAAATCACGGGTTAAAGGATTGGCCTGAAGTTGATTTTTCACTGAAGAGGGTAAAACGATACTTTGTTCTCCTAAAAAACCGTCTTTCTTACTTTTCATGATTATAATAATATAGTCCAGTGATTCCGAAGATAACGCATTTTTTGATGTTTCTCAATTACCTTACTTTACCCTATGCTGGTCAAAGAAAAATTCAACTTCCAATATATCCTTGCCATATCACTGGTTTCAGCTTTGGGAGGATTACTCTTCGGTTACGACTGGGTAGTAATTGGAGGTGCCAAACCTTTTTATGAAAGGTTTTTTGGCATTACCAACCAATCGGCGGTACAGGGCTGGGCGGTCAGTTGTGCATTGATAGGCTGTATCGCCGGTGCGCTAAGCTCAGGTAAAGTTACTGATGCATTGGGCAGGAAGGTCCCCTTGATTATTTCTGCTTTACTTTTTACAGTTTCTGCCATAGGTACCGGTATGGTGGATACTTTAAACTGGTTCATCGTGTACCGTATCCTGGGAGGTATTGGGATAGGCTTAGCCTCTACCATTTCTCCTATCTACATTGCCGAAATGGCTCCGGCAAAGTATCGTGGCAGGCTGGTATCTCTTAATCAACTTACCATTGTGATCGGAATTCTGGCAGCGCAAATTATCAACTATCTGATCGCCGAATCTATTCCTGCCGGGAGTAAAGATATTGAGATCGCGGCTTCCTGGAATGGACAAATGGGATGGAGGTGGATGTTCTGGGCAGAAACGGTGCCTGCATTTACCTTCTTTGTACTCGCCTTTTTTATCCCGGAAAGTCCGCGCTGGCTGGGCAAACAAGCCCGGTGGAAAGAGGTAAACCATACACTCTCCAGAATTGGTGGAAAAGCCTATGCGGAAGCGGGGCAGGAAGAGATCAAAGTATCGCTTGAACAGAAAAAAGAAGGTCAAACGCAGCAGGTTAAGCTGACTGCCAACAATAACCGTTTTATACTGCTAATCGGTATCACACTGGCAGTATTTCAGCAGTGGTGCGGCATTAATGTCGTCTTTAATTATGCGGACGAAATATTTTCAGCTGCCGGGTACTCCATCAATGATGCCTTGTTCAACATTGTCATTACAGGGGTAGTCAATCTGGTATTCACTTTTGTAGCGATCCGCACGATAGACCAGTGGGGTCGAAGAAAATTATTGTTGCTGGGTTCTTTAGGCTTGGCGATTACTTACGCGCTGCTTGCTCTCTGCTATCTGACAGATGTAAAAGGAATATTTGCCTTATCGCTGGTGCTCATTGGTATTGCTATTTACGCCATGTCGCTGGCCCCGGTAGTATGGGTAGTATTATCAGAAATTTTCCCCAACAGAATCCGGGGTGTTGCCATGGCTATCTCAACCACAGCACTTTGGGTAGCTTCTTTCATCCTGACCTATACCTTTCCCATATTCAATAGTGGTTTGGGCACTTCGGGTACCTTTTTCCTCTACAGCATAATCTGTCTGGCAGGCTTTGTTTTCATCTTAAGGACCTTGCCCGAAACCAAAAACAAATCCCTGGAAGAAATAGAAAAAGAATTAGGCCTGTGAATGTATAAACTGAAAATATCTGGATAATGCACCCATCAAAAGACATACAAAGTAAGCGATCATCTACGGGCGTAAAAGCCTGGGTTGAAGCGGTTACCATTCCCACTTACCCAATCGGTGAAGCAGAAAAATACCCAATGTTTCTGGAAAAAAGAGTGTACCAGGGCAGTAGTGGTGCGGTCTATCCTTATCCTGTCGTTGAGAAAATCTATGACGAAAAAGAAGACAAGAACTGGAATGCAGTTTTTCTGGAGAATGACTATCTCAAGATCATGATCATGCCCGAGTTGGGGGGCAGAGTACAAATGGCTTATGATAAGATGAAAAAGCGCCATTTTGTGTACTATAATCAGGTCATCAAACCGGCTTTGGTAGGTTTAACGGGGCCCTGGATATCAGGAGGAATAGAATTCA
Source organism: Catalinimonas locisalis (assembly GCF_038039535.1). NCBI lineage: Bacteria > Pseudomonadati > Bacteroidota > Cytophagia > Cytophagales > Catalimonadaceae > Catalinimonas > Catalinimonas locisalis. The sequence continues at coordinate 23,789 of NZ_JBBPHP010000033.1, forward strand.
ACTGGCCGCAGCACCATCGGCCTACTACCTTTGATCCGGTAGACTATACTATAGAAAAAAATGAAGATGGTAGCAAAACCGTCTGGGTCAATGAAATTGAGCGTATGTCTGGCACCAAAGGCAAGGCCGGATTTACCCTGCATCCCGACAAAGCTTTTCTGGAAATCAAGGTTAATCTATACAACCGTACACCTTTTCCTCAAACCTTTCTCTGGTGGGCCAATCCGGCGGTCAAAGTCAATGATGACTATCAGTCAGTTTTTCCACCCGATGTAAATGCGGTCTTTGATCACGGCAAACGTGATGTTTCCAGCTTCCCTATCGCCAGAGGTACTTATTACAAAATAGATTATTCCGCAGGCGTGGACATCTCCCGTTATAAAAATATTCCGGTTCCTACGTCTTATATGGCGGTCAACAGCCAGTATGATTTTGTAGGAGGATATGAAAATGACAGCAAGGGCGGGCTATTGCATGTAGCTAACCATCATGTGTCGCCTGGTAAGAAGCAGTGGACCTGGGGCAATGGTGATTTTGGCAGAGCCTGGGATCGTAACCTGACCGATGAGGATGGACCTTACATAGAGCTGATGTGTGGTGTGTTTACCGATAACCAGCCGGATTTTTCCTGGCTGCAGCCTTATGAAGAAAAAAGCTTTACCCAGTATTTCATGCCGTATCAGGAGTTGGGGATGGTGAAGAATGCCAACCAGCATGCGATGATCAATCTGGAAGTGGAAGAAGGCAAGGTGAAGCTCAAGGTATATACCACCGGTTTTTTCCCTCAGACACAACTGATGCTATTGGCCCATGGAGATAAAATCTGGGAGGGTCAGTATGATTTTGCTCCAGGAACAGTTTATCAGCAGGAAATCAGTCTCAATGATTTCTCAACCGAAGGGCTCAAAGTAGTGATTCTGAAAGAAGATCAGCGAGAGCTGATATCCTGGCAGATGGAAAAATCAGATACCCCCGACATGCCGGAACCAGCCAAAGCCGCGCTGGAACCGGAGCAGATTGAAAGCACAGAATTGCTCTACCTGAATGGTCTACATCTGGAGCAATATCGCCATGCCACCTATCAGCCTACGGATTATTACCGCGAGGCACTGCGCCGTGATCTTTCTGACATTCGGAATAATATCGCTTTAGGCTTATGGTTGATGCGACGGGCTCAGTTTACCGAAGCAGAACTGCACTTTCGTAAGGCTATTGAGACATTGACTTTAAGGAACCCTAATCCCTATGATGGGGAAGCCTATTATCAGTTGGGGATTTGTCTAAAGATGCAGCAACGCTACGATGAAGCGTATGAAGCATTGTACAAAGCTTGCTGGAATGCAGCCTGGCAAAATGCCGCTTACTTCCACCTTGCTCAGATAGATGCCCTCCGGCAGGATTGGGAAATAGCCCTGGAACATATTGAAAAATCATTGATCAGAAACAGTCATCACCATCAGGCCCGTCATTTGAAAATTATTCTGTTACGGAAATTGGGTAAAATAGAACAGGCCTTTGCTTATGTGAAGGAGTCTGTCAAGCTTGATACCTTTAATTTGGGTGCTTTATACGAAAAATACCTGCTGACAAAAGATTCCAGAGTGCTGGAAGAATTTCTATTACTGCTACGAAATCATTCTTTCAACTTTGCAGAGTTTGCCTGGGATTATGGTCAGGCAGGCTGTTACGAAGACGCAATAGATATATTAGCGTTACATAAGCCAGAAAAAGACCGTCCTAACCCTTTACTAGCTTATCACAAAGCCTGGTTTGCCCATCAGGCAGGGAAAGAAAATGAAGCGCAAAGCTATTATGCTGAAGCATCCTCCCAATCGCCTGACTTTGGTTTTCCCAATCGTCTGGAAGAAGTGTTGGCCTTGCAGCATGCGCTTGCAGTTAATCCTGAAGATTACCGAGCCCATTATTTTTTGGGTAATTTTTTCTATGCCTATCGCCAGCATCAGAAAGCCATAACCCATTGGGAAAAAGCAGCTGTATTAGGAGATGATAATCCGATTACCTACCGCAACCTGGCGCTGGCCTATTTCAATAAATTAAATCAGCCGGACAAGGCATTACAATTATTGGAAAAAGCCTTCAGTAGGGACGAGGGTTCGGCACGACTGCTGATGGAACTGGATCAGTTGTACAAAAGATTAAACCATGATCCTCAGCAAAGACTGAGTTTTCTGGAGAAATATCCTGAACTGATAGATTTCAGAGATGATCTTTATCTGGAACGGATTACGCTCTATAATACTTTAGGGCAAAACAAAAAAGCACTACAATTACTGAGCATCCGTACTTTCCATCCCTGGGAAGGGGGAGAAGGCAAGGTGCCTGCCCAATACCTCTACAGCCACATCGCTTTGGCCTATCAGCATATTCAGCAGGAACAGTTTGAGCAGGCGATAGTCCATCTGATGCAGGCACAGACGTATCCTGAAAATCTGGGTGAAGGTAAGCTATTTGGTGCCCAGGAGAATGATATTTTCTACTGGCTGGGCTGCGCTTACGAAGGATTAAAAGAAACACAGAAAGCGGAAGAAGCCTGGGAGAAAGCTTCAGTAGGCTTATCCGAACCGGAACCCGCCATTTTCTATAACGACCAGCAACCTGACAAAATCTTTTATCAGGGGTTAGCATTGTTGAAGCTCAACCGGCAGGAGGAGGCATATAGTCGTTTCCATAAGCTGATTTCTTTTGCCGAAGAGCGCTATTCACAAAAAGTTAAGATAGACTACTTCGCCGTTTCTCTTCCTGATCTTCTGTTGTGGGAAGAAGATCTGCAGGCCAGGAATACACTATTCTGCTATTATCTCATGGGGCTGGGTCATTTAGGGCTGGAGGATACAGAAAAGGCATTACACTATTTTAAAAAAGCCAGGCAAATAGACGCACATCATCAGGGCATACACTGGCATCACTTGTTAGCTTCAGATTTTAAGGCTAAGCAGCATTCGGTCTAATCCTTACATATTTCATTCATTAAGTTTAAGCATCAACCTATGAAACTTAGATATTTGATTTTTTGGCTTTTAGCAACTTGTATATCATGTAGTTCACCCCAGCCGGAGAGCACCATCAGCCTGCACGGAAGCTGGGCTTTCAAAGTAGATTCTTTGGATAGGGGGGAACAGGAAAGCTGGTTTAACCAAAGCCTGGAAGAGACTGTGAAACTTCCAGGTTCTATGGCCACCAACGGAAAAGGAAATGATATTACCTTGAATACCGAATGGGTAGGAGGAGTACGCGATCCCAACTGGCATAACGATCCGAACTACGCTCCCTACATTGATCTGGATAGTATTCGTTTCCCTTTCTGGCTGCAGCCCGTCAAAAAATATACAGGCGCTGCCTGGTACCAGAAAGAGGTAGATATTCCTGAAGAATGGGGAAGTGAAGAAATCCTTTTACACTTAGAAAGATGTCATTGGGAGTCCAGTGTCTGGGTAGATGATCAGAAGATAGGTACACAAAACAGTCTTTCTACAGCACATATTTACCCATTGGGACAATATTTAAGTCCCGGTACCCATACCATTTCTATTCGCATTGACAATCGTATCAAAATAGATGTGGGAGAGAACGCTCATAGCATTTCCGACCATACGCAATCTAACTGGAATGGTATTGCTGGTGATATCTATCTGGAAAGCAGGCCCAATACTTATTTTTCAGATGTTCAACTTTACCCTGATGCCAGCTCACAATCCGTTACTATTCGCGGAAAAGTAATTGGGAGTGAGGCGCAAAGCACTCCTCTCAACATTAGCGCTCAGGCCAGAGGGAAAAACTTTGAAGCGAATCTGCCCGAGCAGTCTTTTGAAGTGACTGGAGAAGGAGAAGAAACGGAATTTGAATTCACCTATAATTTTGGCCAGGAAGCTAAGCTATGGGATGAGTTTGAACCGAATGTGTATCAAATGACTCTCAGCGTAGAGAATGGAGATGAAATTACCAAAGATTTTGGATTCAGGGATATTGCTTTTCAAGATCGTCAGTTTGTGATCAATGGCCGTCCCTCTTACCTCAGGGGTACGCTGGAGTGTGCTATTTTTCCCGAAACGGGTTATCCGGCAACCGATGTGGAAGCATGGAAAAAAATATTTAGCACCATACAGGATTATGGGCTCAATCATATGCGTTTCCACTCCTGGTGTCCTCCCGAAGCTGCTTTTGAAGCCGCGGATGAGATGGGCGTATATTTGCAGGCAGAAGCTGCAAGCTGGGCCAATCAAAGCACCACCCTAGGTGATGGAAAGCCAGTAGATCAGTTTGTCAAAGAAGAAAGTGAGCGTATCGTCCAGGCTTATGGTAACCATCCGTCCTTCATCATGATGACCTACGGTAATGAACCAGGTGGTGACAACTATCGGAAATTTTTGGCAGAGTATGTCAATGCGTGGAAAGCCAAAGACAATCGCAGACTTTATACTTCAGCCGCGGGCTGGCCGGCGATTGCTGAAAATGAGTTTCATGTGTTGCCCGAACCGCGTATACAGGCCTGGGGTGCGGGGCTGAACAGCATTATCAATGCCCAACCGCCTTCTACCAATTATGATTTTACCGACCAAATGCCTGATGATGCTATCGCCGTTGTCTCTCATGAGATAGGGCAGTGGTGTGTGTACCCTGACCTAAAGGAGATTGACCGTTATACGGGCGTGCTCAAAGCCAAAAACTTTGAAATCTTCAAAGAAAGCCTGGAGGCTCACGGGATGGGTGATCTGGCAGAAGACTTTCTGATCGCTTCGGGTAAACTGCAGGCGCTCTGTTATAAAGCGGATATAGAAGGAGCACTACGGACCACCAACCAGGCTGGTTTTCAGCTGCTTGATTTGCATGATTTTCCCGGGCAGGGCACTGCGCTGGTAGGTGTGCTGAATCCCTTCTGGGAAGAAAAAGGCTACATTACCGCCGAAGAATACAACCGTTTCTGCAATACCACTGTTCCCCTGGCCAGGCTGGATAAGCGGATATTTACAGAAGGTGAAACTCTGCAAGCCGATATTGAGATCGCTCATTTTGGAAAGGAAGCACTACAAAATGCAACGCCTCGCTGGACAATAAAAGGCACGGATGGAAATATGGTAGCCGAAGGACAGTTGGATCAGCAAAATATTGCTTTGGGCAATGGCACTAAACTGGGAACTGTATCTCATACTTTTGAGCAAAGCAACCAGCCCAGAAAAGTAGTGCTGGAAGTGAGTGTGGATAGCTTCAGCAACCACTGGGACCTTTGGGTATATCCCCAAAAGCCTGCCAGTATCAGCAGCAATGCAGTCCGACATGTATCCAGGCTGGATGCCAATACTTTGAATTTTCTACAGGGAGGCGGAAAAGTATTGTGGAGCCTGGGCAAAGGCAAGGTAAAACCGGAAATGGGTGGCGAAGTAGGAGTAGGCTTTTCCAGTATCTTCTGGAATACTGCCTGGACAGAAAACCAAAAGCCACACACCTTGGGCATTCTGTGTGACCCTGAACATGCCGCCTTGCAACAATTCCCAACGGAGTCTCACTCCAACTGGCAGTGGTGGGATGCCATGAGCCATAGCGATGTAGTCAATCTCAATGAACTCTCCAATGATATCCAGCCCATTGTGCGGGTCATAGATGACTGGGTGACCAACCGCAGCCTGGGTTTAATCTTTGAAGTCAAAGTAGGAGAGGGTAAACTGCTGATCAGTGGGGTGGATCTCAAAAACCAGCTCAACCAACGTCCAGAAGCCAGGCAAATGCTGGGCAGCCTGATGGGGTATATGGAAAGTGAGGATTTTAATCCTGCAGTTACTTTGGATGCAGAACAGGTTTCGGGCATCATGCAATAACAATGAGTATTTTAAGTAAAGAAAGATTACAATAAAGAGAAGATCATTATCTTCATATAGATGTTTTTTTAAGCAAGTCAAAATGTTATGCATAGGAAATTCCTGACCAAGAAGAAAGTAGGGATAGTAGTTTCGGTAGGCTTATTGGCTTTCCTGACCTATTGGGTATGGGATGCAGGTGCCATCGGCAGTCAGCCGGTGGATTTCAATGCGGAGATTCGCCCTATTCTCAACAAAAAATGCATCACCTGTCATGGAGGGGTAAAACGTTCCGGTGAATTCAGCCTGCTTTTTCGTACCGATGCCCTGGGCGAAAATGAGTCGGGCAAGCGTGCCATAGTACCCGGCAATGTGAAAGAGAGTGAGATGATCCATCGCATCAAACATGATGATCCGGAAGTGCGCATGCCTCCCGAAGGTGATCCCCTGTCCAAAGAAGAAATTGATTTACTCACTCAATGGATTGAAGAAGGCGCAAAGTGGGAAGACCACTGGGCCTATATCAAACCTGAACCCGTGAAGCTTCCCGAAACCGATGCTGATTGGGGGAATAACGCCATTGATCAGTTTGTGCTGAATCGCTTGAAAGAAGAAAATCTACAGCCTTCCTCTCCGGCCGATAAAGCGTCACTTTTGCGTCGCCTGAGCCTGGATTTAACGGGCTTGCCTCCTACAGAAGAAGAGCTGAATCATTTTCTAGACAATACCTCTCCCGATGCTTATGAAGAAGAGGTGGATCGTCTGCTGGCCTCTCCCCGCTACGGAGAACGTTGGGCGAGTATGTGGATGGACCTGGCCCGCTATGCCGACTCCAAAGGCTATGAGGCAGACCGGGAGCGCAGCATCTGGCAGTATCGCGACTGGCTGATCAAAGCTTTCAACGAAGACAAACCCTTTGATCAGTTTACCATGGAACAACTGGCCGGTGACCTGCTGCCTAATCCTACCGACGAGCAGCTCATTGCCACGGCTTTTCATCGTAATACCATGAATAATGACGAAGGCGGTACTGATGACGAAGAATTCCGCGTCGCGGCTGTCATAGACCGGGTCAACACCACCTGGGATGTATGGCAGGCCACCACCATGGCCTGTGTGCAATGCCACAGCCACCCTTACGATCCTATCCGCCATGAAGACTATTATAAATCCTATGCTTTCTTCAACAATACCGCCGATGAGGACGTCGCCAGCGAGTCTCCAAACCTGAAGACTTTTAAGAATGAAGATGACCGTCAAAGCTTAGAGGAACTGAAAAACTGGGTAATTGAGCATACCGCTTCTGCCGATGCCAAGCTGGAGAAAGCACAGCAGTTTGTAAATCTGGTAAAAGTTACCGAGCCTAAGATTCATGGGCACTCTTTTGATCAGATTGAAAAAGGTACTTTGGATGGTTATAAAAGGTTGACCATTGAAGATGGTGGGCACAATCGGATTCCCGGCGTACAATTGAGTGATAAAGATCAGCTCCTGTTTCGTTACAGTGCGGATCACAGCAAAACCCAGGTTGAGATTCGGCTGGACAGCCTGGATGGTAAACTCCTTACCCGCTGGCATATGCAAAAGACAGAGGGTTTTCAAACGGTAGCAGTGCCTATTCCTGCCACTTCGGGCAGACATGATCTGTATCTGAAATTCAAAAGTCCGGGACAGGAAGGTTATTTGTGTACCATTGAATGGATAATCCCCTACGAAGCTTTGCCAGGAGAAACGCAGCCCGCTTATACGCAGATGAACCAACAGCTTTTCCGCCTGATCAATAGTGATGAAGTGATTGAGACGCCGGTCATGATCGAAAAAGCCGAAGACTACCGCCGGAAGACCCATGTCTTTGAGCGGGGCAACTGGATGGTGCATGGCGAAGAAGTGCAGCCCGGTGTGCCTCAGGCCTGGAATGCCATGCCGGAAGGCGCTCCTCAATCTCGACTGGGGCTGGCACAGTGGCTGGTGAGCAAAGAGAATCCTTTAACAGCCAGGGTAACGGTCAACCGTTTCTGGGCGCAGCTTTTTGGAACGGGTATCGTGGAAACTATTGAAGACTTCGGTACGCAGGGTTTCAAACCCTCTCATCCCGAACTCTTGGACTGGCTGGCGCAGCAGTTCATGTACGAGCATGGCTGGAGCATCAAAAGTTTGCTGAAGCAAATGGTGATGTCGGCTACCTATCAGCAGTCTTCCAAAGCGACACCTGAGCTACTAGCCATTGATCCTGACAATCGTCTTTTGGCGCGTGGTCCCAGGGTACGACTGAATGCTGAACAAGTACGCGATCAGGCACTGGCCGTAAGTGGATTGCTCAGCGATAAAATGTATGGTCCCAGCGTCATGCCCCCTCAGCCGGAAGGTATCTGGCAGGTAGTCTATAATGGGATGTCGTGGGAGACCAGCGAAGGTGAGGACCAGTACCGCAGAGCGCTGTATACTTACTGGCGCAGAACGAGCCCCTATCCTTCCATGATTGCTTTTGATGGTCCCAGCCGGGAGTTTTGCGTGACAAGACGTATTGATACCAACACCCCTTTACAGGCTTTAGTAACGCTCAATGACCCGGTTTATATGGAAGCTGCCTATGGCTTGGCCCAGCGAATGCAGGAAGAAGGGCAGGTGGAGGAGCAGCTGAAAAGAGGCTACAAGCTGGCTTTATTGAAAGATATTGATGCTGAAAAACTGGCTGACCTGACTAAACTTTATGAAGAGACCCTTCAGCAGTTGGAAGCTCAGCCTGAAGCCGTAGCAAAAGTGGCAGGAGAAGATCAACTAACATTGGCGACGCTTACTGTAGTGGCGAATGTCATACTCAATCTGGATGAATTTATTACAAAATCTTAAGCAAGATGGATCTGTTTCAAGAACTACAATATAAAAGACTACGATACCAGACCCGTAGACATTTTCTCAGACAGTGCACTTCCGGTTTGGGTGCGATAGCCTTTGGTTCACTGATGGGCTGTAACCCTTTTTCATCTTCTTCAGTTGACAAAAAGATGGCGATTGACGCCAATCCTATGGCCAGCAAGTTTCCGCATTTTGCGGGTAAAGCCAAGCGGGTTATCTATTTGCACATGGCAGGTTCTCCCTCACAACTGGAGCTTTTTGACTATAAACCAGAACTGGCCAAACTGCATAACCTGGATTGTCCGCCTTCTTTGCTGGAAGGAAAGAAATTTGCCTTTATTCAGGGGGTGCCCAAAATGCTGGGACCACAGGCCAAATTCAAACAGCATGGGCAATCAGGTACGATGGTGTCCAATCATTTGCCTTACTTTTCATCTGTGGTAGATGAGGCGGCCATCATCAAAACCATGCATACTGATGAGTTTAATCATGCGCCGGCACAGCTGCTCTTGCAAACCGGTGGGCCTCGTTTGGGAAGGCCCAGCATGGGTTCGTGGGTGACTTATGGCTTGGGTACTGAGAATGAAAACCTGCCGGGATTTATGGTGTTGGTGTCAGGAGGAAAGACACCCAGCGCAGGAAAAAGTGTGTGGGGTAGTGGATTTTTGCCCTCCGTCTACCAAGGCGTGCAATGCCGTTCCGAAGGTGATCCGGTCTTGTATGTTTCTAATCCTGAGGGCATTGATGGTAAGCTCAGACGGACTACTCTGGATGCGATCAACAGCATCAATGAGAAGGAGTATCACGATGTACAGGATCCGGAAATTCTGACCCGCATCTCGCAATACGAAATGGCGTATCGTATGCAAACTTCTGTGCCTGAAGTGATGGACATTGACAAAGAGCCGGAGCATATTCACAAAATGTATGGTACCGAACCCGGCAAATCTTCTTTTGCTAACAACTGCCTGCTGGCCAGAAGGCTGGTAGAAAAAGGCGTACGCTTTGTACAACTCTTTGACTGGGGATGGGATTCGCACGGTACCGACAAAAGCACTGCGCTGGAGGCTGGTTTCCAGGACAAATGCCGACAGGTAGACCAGCCCATGACGGCGCTGATCAAAGACCTGAAGCAGAGAGGCCTACTGGAAGAAACCCTGGTGATCTGGGGAGGAGAGTTTGGCCGTACGCCCATGCAGGAAAACCGTAATGGCAAAGAGATGCCTTTTATGGGCAGAGATCACCACACCGAAGCTTTCACAGTATGGATGGCCGGAGGAGGCATCAAAGGAGGAGTGACTTATGGGGAGACTGATGAAATCGGCTATTACGGAATCAAAGACCGGGTGCATGTCCATGATCTGCAGGCAACCATTTTACACCAGCTGGGGATGGACCACGAAAGGCTTACCTATCCATTCCAGGGCAGGGATTTCCGGCTCACCGATGTAGCGGGTCATGTTGTCAAAGATTTAATTGCCTAAAAATTTCTGATCTTCTATGTCCATGAACCGCAGAACATTCCTTGCTCAATCCGGTGCCTTAAGCAGTAGTTTGATGTTAAATGACCTTCAACTGGAAAAAGAACAGCCACTGCCATTTTCCATTCCTGCCAACTTTTCCATCAAAATCATGGCGACCAACTGGGGCTTTCAGGGAAGTTGGGATGCCTTTTGTGCCAAAGCCAAAGACAGTGGTTATGATGGCATAGAAGTGTGGGTGCCCCAGCAACAGCAGGATATTGATCAACTGATGAATGCGGTGGATAAGCATGATCTCTCTTATGGATTTCTGGTTGCGGGTGCAGACCGTGATTTCAATAAACATCTGGCCCAGTTTCAGCAATCGCTGGTCAAGGCACTCAGTCTGAAACCGCTTTTCATCAACTGCCACTCTGGTAGAGACTATTTCACCTTTGAGCAGAACAAACAGATCATTGACTATACGACGCAAAAGCATCGTGAAACAGGAATCAATATTTACCACGAAACACATCGCTCACGGATGCTGTTTGCCGCGCACATTGCCCGGCAGTTTATTGAAAATATTCCCGAACTCAGGCTGACGCTGGATATTTCACACTGGTGTAATGTCCATGAATCTTTGCTGCAAGACCAGCAGGAGACAGTGACCCTGGCGTTGAGTCGGACGGGGCATGTGCATGCCCGGGTAGGTCATGCGGAAAGTCCGCAGATTACCGATCCCAGGGCTCCCGAATGGAAACAGGAGGTAGAAACCCATTTTGCCTGGTGGGATCAGGTGGTGAAACAAAGTATTGAGCAGGGAAGAACCCTGACCATGACCGCGGAATTTGGACCACCCAATTATATGCCTATGGTGCCTTTGACCCGTCAGCCTCTGGCTGATCTCTGGGATGTGAATGCCTACATGATGCAGCTCTGGAGAGAAAGATATGGCGGTTAAATATTTTGTGAGTAGACTTTTTGAAGCTTATTTGCTTTTTCTTAGACCATGCGATTCTCTTATCTACACAACCTGTTATTCATGAAATTAAGAAGCCCTTTCCTGCCCTTTTTTATTCTCGTTTTCACGCTGGCTCAGGCATCGGCTCAACCGCTGATCATTCCCATAGAAACCGAGCATACCGCCCAGGTGCTACAGGTCGGCGAAAATCAGGATCTGGACATCATCTATTTTGGAAAAAAGCTGAGTAATACCGATGAATATAGACAGGTTCCGGCAGTCTATCGTCAGTCTGAGGATTATACGAATATGCTCAATGCGGCCTATACTTCTTCGGGCTCGCGCAATTTGCTGGAACCTGCCATCAGTGTAACCCATGCCGATGGCAACACTTCTCTGGATCTGAAATATGTGAGTCATGAAACCGAGAAAGTGGACGACAATGTATCTGTTTACACCATTTTGCTCAGAGACCCAGTCTACAATTTTGAGATAAGCCTTTTTTATAAAACTTACCAGCAGGAAGATGTGGTGGAGCAGTGGTCAGTCATCCGCCACAAAGAGAAGAAGAATGTGACACTGCACAAATTTGCTTCGGCCAATATTTATCTCAAAGCGGATGATTACTGGCTGCGTCAGTACCACGGCGACTGGGCCAAAGAAATGCAGCCGGAAGAGACTCAACTTACCCACGGCATCAAAGTGCTTGATTCTAAATTAGGTACCCGTGCCCATCTTTTTCAACCACCGATGTTTATGGTTTCTCTGAACAAAATCGCTACGGAAGAGGAAGGGCAAGTGCTCTATGGCGCTTTGGAATGGAGCGGCAACTTCCGCATTGACCTGGAAATGGACCCGCTGGATAACCTGCGCATCATTGCTGGCATGAATAATTATGCTTCCGACTACAGCCTGAAGCCCAATGAGGAATTCAAAACTCCGGCTTTTTTGTATACTTTCTCTAGCCAGGGAAAAGGTTTGGCCAGCCGAAACTTGCACAACTGGGCCAGAAACTACCAACTGCTGGATGGCAAAGGGACTCGTCTTACCTTACTTAATAACTGGGAAGCGACCTATTTTGACTTCAATGAGGAAATTCTGAAAGGCCTGCTCAAAGACACCAAAGAACTGGGAGTAGACTTGTTTTTGCTGGACGATGGTTGGTTTGCCAATAAATATCCCCGTAATGGTGACAATGCCGGTCTGGGCGATTGGGAAGCCAATCGTAAGAAATTGCCCAATGGCATTTCTACTTTGGTACAAGAAGCGGAAGCCAATGATGTAAAATTCGGTATCTGGATAGAGCCGGAAATGGTCAATCCCAAAAGTGAGTTATATGAAAAGCATCCTGATTGGGTGATTAAGCAACCCCAGCGGGATGAGTACTACTTCAGGAATCAACTGGTGCTGGACCTGAGCAATCCCGAAGTGCAGGATTTTGTCTTTGGTGTCGTAGATGATTTGTTTACTGAGAATCCTGCTCTGGCTTACATCAAATGGGATTGTAATGCGGTGATTTATAATGCCTACTCGGCCCATCTGAAAAACCAGTCGCACCTGTACATTGAGTATGTGAGAGGATTGTATGATGTGCTGGAAAGGGTGCGGGAGAAATACCCCAGCGTACCCATGATGCTTTGCTCCGGCGGTGGCGGAAGGGTAGATTATGCTGCTCTTCAATACTTTACCGAATTCTGGCCCAGCGACAATACCGATCCCCTGGAACGCATCTACATGCAGTGGGAATACTCCTATTTCTATCCGGCCATCAGTTCTTCCAACCACGTGACCGACTGGGGCAAGCAACCGATCAAGTTTCGCACCGATGTGGCCATGATGGGGAAACTGGGATTTGACATCGTAGTAGACGAACTGGCTCCACAAGATCTGGAATTTTGTCAGCAGGCGATTGAGCATTATGATGAAGTGAAGGACATCATCTGGCAGGGCGATCAATATCGCCTGTCTCATCCAAGAGAAAGCAGTGTGGCTTCCCTCATGTATGTGGATGAAGCGAAATCTTCAGGCGTGATTTTCAACTATCTGGTGAACCCACGCTACCAGGCAGGCAGCCACAGGCCTATCTGTCTGAAAGGGCTGGATGTGGATAAACAATACAGGATAGAAGAGATCAATCTGTATCCTGGTACACAGTCTACCCTAAAAACTGACCAAAACTATTCCGGTGATTTTCTGATGAAGGTAGGCTTCAATCCTGATGTGCGTGCCGGACGTAACAGTGTGGTCTTGCAGATCAGAGAGGTGGACTAAATTGTTCAGCCATGAAGGAGCGCATCACCACCCAACCTTGGGGAAAGCATCAGGAGAAAGAAGTCTACCTCTTCAGGATAGCAAATACAGATGGGACCTTTGTAGAACTGACCAATTACGGGGCATCCATCGTCTCCATTCATGTTCCTGACCGCAAAGGTGCATTGGGAAATGTGGTGTTGGGCTTTCCAAGTCTGGAGGGTTATGTACAGGATCGTTGTTATATAGGAGCTACTATCGGCAGGTTTGCCAACCGGATCAAAGGCGCTGAATTCACATTGGACGGTAAGCGCTATGTGCTGGAGGATAATGATCATGGGAATTCCAATCATGGCGGTTGGAGTGGCTTTCATGCCAAAATCTTTGACTTTGAAGTAGGGGAGGATCAGGTAGTTTTTCATTTGCACAGCCCTGATGGAGAGGGAGGCTATCCGGGAAATCTGCGACTCAGTGTTAGCTATTCATGGAATGAAGCACATGAATTGTACATCCATTATGCAGCAACTACAGATCAAAAGACCATCGCTAACTTCACCAACCATGCCTATTTCAATCTTTCTGCCGAAGCATATTCCATTCTTGACCATGAGTTGAGGGTTGAAGCTCAAGAGATGCTGGAAATGAGGGATGAATTTATTCCCACAGGAAAAATTGTTCCCGTATCGCACTCAGGTTTTGCTCAGGATAAGATACGAGATAAAATGACGATCCGGGCTAATGAGATAAGTGGATTAAACAGCTGCTATGTGCTGGATAAAAAAGCCGGAAAGCCTGATGCTACTTTATTTGACCCTTTATCAGGCAGGATGATGGAAGTATTCACCTCCTATCCTGGCTTGTTGCTCTACACGGGAGATTACCTTTCCAGTCAACTACCCGGCCATCTTTCAAAAAATTATAAACCCTTGGATGGCCTCTGTCTGGAATGTCAATATTACCCTGACAGCCCTCATCATCCTCATTTTCCCTCCACCGTGCTGGAGTCTGGGCAAAATTATGAAGAGAATATTATATTCAAGTTTAAAGTAAGATGATGATATTATAGTATTAAAACAATTTGGGTTGAATGTACTCGGTAATCAGTTTTTAATTTTAATCTAATATAATGTGCTTTTTTCTACAGAGTATTTTAAATTTTAATAGAAGTGATACAGTAGATGGTATAGCATTTTTTTAGCGTCACATTCATAGTTTGCAAAGGCGGAGTGCCGCTCAATAGGTTTCCTGTTATTGTCATATCCAAAAGCTTCTCCACAACCCTAAAAGGTTTGAGTATTTTTCTTTTCAACATAAAGTACACCTCATCATCCCTAGGAGCAAAGCTAAGGTGAGGCAATAATGATGTGTCAATTAAAGAAAAAATGCCATGAACTCATCATTTGCTTCACCACTTCCTTCCTCTTCATAGCTAAACGAACTTATATTTAAAACTGTATTTACTCTTGTAATGTGTATAAATGCCCTCGTTTATTGTTTTGGAATTATCTATAACCAAGCATCTTGCTACTTTTTTTCTATCATTCATATGTAGAAAAGCCCACTTTTTTAGCATTTAAATTGTAAAGGTGATAGAAATAATTTGAAAAAAAATCCCAAATCTCTAAATTGGTCAGAATACTCGCACTAAATTTCATATTTTTTTAATTATAACGCTTATTTCTTCATGAAATCGAAAGGCTTTTCGGAACTGAGTGATGCTGGGCTTTGGGAACTGGTCCGGCAGGATAACCGTCTGGCTTATGAAGAAATTTATCATCGTTTTTGGTCAAAAATTTATTTCGCTGCCTACAAAGTATTAAAGGATCAAGAAGTAGCCAGCGACATCACCCAGGAAGTATTTACATATCTTTGGCTCAAGCGTAACACTACTGATATCAGCAATTTATCCTCCTACCTCTATGGAATGGTCAGGAATCTGGTACTAAAAAGTTTGAGGGATGGAAAGATTGCTCAGACCCATCTGGACCGTATCCAACAGGTAACTTTTGTCAACCATACGGAAGAAACTATTAATTTTAACCAGCTACAGGAAATATATGAGTCTAGTATGGCTAATTTGCCAGCACGCTGTCGTGAAGTTTTTCATTTGAGCCGAAACGAGCATAAAACGGTTAAAGAGATTGCTATAGAGATGAATATATCTCCAAAAACGGTTGAAAACCAAATCACCAAAGCCCTTAAGCTACTGAGAGTTGCCTTCCGTGAAGTAGTTCCTATCGCGTTTTTTTTCTTCAATGAAGTGCTTCTAGAGAGATTTTGTAAATTATTTTAGCTTTAGCGTAAGGGATCTAGGCTGCTTATGATACTTAATAGTAAGTATCCATCAAGCCAGGGATCAAATGATAAACATTTGTGATGAATAAATCTTCGCAAATTAGTGTTGACCGTTGCTTTTCAGTGATAAAGCATTTAAAAAAGGGAAAAGCAAAAAGAATGGATGGATCAAAGAGATAAAAAAAGAGGGAGACATTATGTTACGCAACACCAGCAGTTTATTTTTATTCATAATTATAATCTTACCGTTACTCTTTTTTTCTTGTTCAAAGGAGCAAAAGATTCAGGAAAAGTATTTATTCAACTTATTGCCCCCCTCACAAAGCGGTGTTGATTTTACCAATACACTGATTGAAAGTGATTCCATAAACATCTTAAGGCAGGCCAATCTGTATAATGGAGGTGGAGTAGGAGTTGGTGATTTTAATAAAGACGGCTTGGTGGATATCTACTTCGCAGGCAATCTGGTAGCGAATAAACTGTATCTGAATAGAAGTCAGGTAAAAGATGGGGAAACTGAAAGTAAACTGCAGTTTGAAGACATCACCGATAAAGCTGGAGTAGGAGGTGAAAACAGATGGTGTACCGGAGTGTCCGTGGTCGATATCAATGCGGATGGCTGGTTGGATGTATATGTTTCTGCCTCATTTCTTGATGACCCACTGCTGAGAAAAAACCTTTTATATATCAACCAGGGACTTGGAAATGATGGCATACCAGTCTTTAAAGAATCCGCAGAAGCTTATGGTTTGGCAGATGCCGGTTTCAGCACGCAGGGTGTTTTTTTTGATTATGATCAAGATGGTGACCTGGATATGTATCTGGTGACCAATGAACTGAACGATCCCAAAACCCCCATTCAGTACCGGCCCAAGGTAGCAGATGGCAGTGCTTTAAACAGTGACAGACTGTACCGAAATGATAGCCCGCCAAATAGCGCACATCCTATATTTACGGATGTATCCCGAGAAGCAGGTATCCTGCTGGAAGGCTGGGGTCATGCGGTATCAATTTCTGATTTTAACCTGGATGGCTGGCCTGATTTATACGTAAGCAATGATTTTGTTTCCAATGATGTGCTGTACATCAATAATCAGAAGGGGCCGGATGGTAAAGTTACTTTTACCAATAGAGCGTCTGACTATATCAAGCATACCGCCTGGAATGCGATGGGTACCGACGCGGTGGACGTTAATAATGATGGATTTGTGGACCTGATGTCTCTAGAGATGCTTCCCGAACAGAACCTCAGAAAAAAAACCATGCTGGGGGGCAATGAATACTTTAATTATTTCAACAATGCAAAGTATGCTTATGAGCATCAGTATGTACGCAATGTACTCCAACTCA
The DNA here is from genome assembly GCF_038039535.1 of Catalinimonas locisalis. Classification (NCBI taxonomy): domain Bacteria; kingdom Pseudomonadati; phylum Bacteroidota; class Cytophagia; order Cytophagales; family Catalimonadaceae; genus Catalinimonas; species Catalinimonas locisalis. The sequence continues at coordinate 40,774 of NZ_JBBPHP010000033.1, forward strand.
GTACCGGCATGACGCCCGAAGGGCATCCTACCTTCGGAGATGTGGCGTTTATGGCCGGAGTGTACCAGACAGACTGGAGCTGGGCACCACTCATCGCCGATTTTGATAATGATGGCCTGCGCGACATGATCATCACCAACGGCCTTCCCCGTGATGTGACTGACCTGGATTACATCGTATATGATAACGGTCAGAGTAACTACGGAGGAAGTACCAACGCCTCCCTCAAGATGGTGGAAGAATACTTTCCCATCGTAAAAATTTCAAACTATGCCTTCAAAAATACCGATGGGTATGGCTTTGCCGATAGCACCAGCAGCTGGGGATTAAATTTACCCTCATTCTCAAACGGTGGGGTTTACGCAGATCTGGACAATGACGGTGACCTGGATGTGGTAGTCAACAATATCAACGACCCGGCTTTTATTTATGAAAATACTTTGAATGGCAAGCGTGGCCAAAACGAACATTATATCAAAGTTGAGCTTAAAGGCAAAGCAACCAACCCCGGTGGCATAGGCGCAAAATTGCATATACATTATGCCGATGGTCAGCAGCAAATTTACGAGCATCAACCTACCCGAGGATATTTGTCTACCGTAGATGCCAGGGCGCACTTTGGCTTAGGAAAAGCTACTATGGTAGACTCCATGCGTATTGACTGGCCGGATGGCAAAAGTCAGTTGCTTACCCAAATTCAAGCGGATCAGACCCTTACGATATCCTATTTAGACGCAAAAGAAAATCCTAAAAACACATCCGGGTATCACGAAATGCCTTTCTATACTTCTCAGGCAGCAGGTCAAGCATCTTCACTGATGACATCAGCTTCACAGCATGGAATTCGGTACAAACATCAGGAAAGAGATGCGATAGACTACAACATACAGCGTACATTACCCCATAAAATGAGTCAGTACGGTCCCGGAATAGCGGTTGGAGATATTGATGACAATGGGTATGATGATTTTTATGTAGGAGGATCAGCCGGTAATCAGGGAAGATTTTTCATGCAGGATGCCCGGGGAAATTTCTCAGTAGACACTACACGCATTGCCTATGCTGATAATTCTGAAGCAGAAGATATGGGCATCTTACTTTTTGATGCAGACAATGATCAGGATCTTGATTTATACGTGGTAAGCGGGAGTTATGAGTTTCCTCCAGATCATTCGGTGAACCAGGACCGCCTGTATATCAATGATGGAAAAGGGAATTACCAGATCAGCATGACTGCTCTTCCAAAATTAGTATCTAATGGTTCCTGTGTACGTGCCGCCGACTATGACCAGGATGGTGATCTTGATCTTTTCGTAGGAGGCAGGTCAGTCTCAGGAGCATATCCTCTTGCCCCTAAAAGTTATATTCTGGAAAACGAAGGCGGGATGTTTAATGATGTGACGCTACAGTTGTGTCCTCAGCTTCAGGAGTTGGGCATGATTTCCGATGCCTTGTGGTCTGATTTTGATCAGGATGGCTTAGTGGACCTGGTAATTGTAGGAGAGTGGATGCCGCTTACCTTTCTGAAAAATACTGGAAATCTGTTTGAAAATGTCAATGCATCATCAGGCATCAGCGAACATACAGGTTGGTGGAACAGCCTTACCTCTGGAGATTTTGACAATGATGGCGACATTGACTATGTGGCAGGAAACTTAGGCCTGAATTCCAACTATCATGCTTCAGCCAAAAAGCCCATGACCATCTATGCCAAAGATATGGATGATAACGGGAAGATTGACCCTATGGTGTTTTGCTATATGATGGCCGAAGACAGCACCCAAAAATCTTTTCCGATGCATACCCGTGATGATATGATCAGCCAGTTGGTAGCCATCCGTAAAGAATATCCTACCTACAAATCCTTTGGCCGTGCTACGATGGATGATATCTGGAACGCAAAAGCTAAGGAAGGAGCCATAAAGATGCAGGCCACTCACTTACAGAGTAGTTACATAGAGAATCTGGGAAATGGAAAGTTTTCCCTGAAGCCACTACCCAAAGCAGCACAGATGGCACCACTATATGGTATGCTATCAGAAGATATAGATCAGGATGGTAAGCTTGATCTCTTACTGGTAGGAAATGATTATGGCATAGACCCGATCTCAGGCAGACATGATGCGTTCAACGGACTATACATGAAAGGTGATGGAAAAGGAAATTTTGAGGCCCTGACGATTGCCCAGAGCGGCTTCTTTGTACCCGGCGATGCCAAAGCTTTAGCAAAAGTACATTCTGCACAGGGTAAAGATCTGATGATCGCCACTCAGAACCAGGATAGCCTGCGGGTATTTAGTAATAATTCTGAAATAAATCCGGTACCACATCAATGGGTCAGTCTGAATACTGATGATTTTTGTGCTGATATCGTGTACCATGATAACAGCAGGCGCCATGTGGAATTTTATTACGGAAACACTTTTTTATCGCAGTCTTCCCGTAAAGTGAAAGTAGATGCCAACGTAGAAAGTGTGGTGATTACCAACTTCATGGGGGAAAAAAGAGAGGTAATACCATCAGGGATTTAATTGCAGTCTGATGAGTCAGAAGCGCTAAGTCTTTCATCTGAAGCTTCCACCTTATGGAGGCAGTAATCCTCAGTACGCAGAAATCATAGCCATCCACGATTTATTTATTTTTTTAACTGATGCATAGGGGATAGTTATCACTTGTGGTACTTAATATAAAGAAGCAGAAAAAATTATCTATGAACGAAAGTCAGTTCCGGGCCTTACTTGATAAATATGTACAGGGCACTTGTACACCGGAAGAGATAAAACTACTTCATCGGTTTTATGATTCTTTTCAGGAGGAGGAGCTGGAAGAAGAGCCAGATGCCTTTGAAATGTGGCTTATCCAGGAAAAAATACATAGAAGCATTGAACGCTCATTAGAACAAACTGAGCGAGAGGAACATAACGCGCGTAAATATCAAATCTCAAAAAAGTATTCTCTCTTAAGAGCTGCCGCAATCATATTCATCTTTTTTGGAATAGGTATAGGAGGCTATTACGCCTATGACAACATGCCTGAGCCTCAGATGGCATGGGTAGAAAAAATTACTAAAAAAGGACAAAAGGCCACCCTTACATTGACGGATGGTACCAAAGTTTATTTGAATGTAGATAGCAAGCTGACTTTTCCCGAACGATTTGATACTGATAAAAGGGAAGTGGTTTTAGAAGGTGAAGCTTTTTTTGATGTAACAAAAAATCCTGAAAAACCTTTTATCATTAGAAGTGGTAACCTTACTACAACAGTACTGGGTACTTCTTTCAATATCAAAGCCTTTGACCATGAAGACCCTCAAGTAACCGTCGTGAGCGGTAAGGTAAAGGTGAATGCATTGAATACCGACAGCACTCACAATGAAGTACTTTTAACACCATTCCAGCAAGCTTTTTATGATGGTCAACTCCATAAAAAAGAGGTTGAAATACGCCCCTTTATTGCCTGGCGCGATAAGGTAATCCACTTTGACGAAGTGAGTCTGGAAGAAGCAGTGGTAGTACTGGAGCGCTGGTTCAACGTCAGTATTGATATTGAAGGCGAGCAAATCAGGAAATGCAAAATATCTGGAAAGTATCTCAATGAAAATCTGATCAATATCATGAAGAGCTTTGAGCATATTCTGGATGTAGAATACACCATAGATGCTGAAAGAAAGCTCACCATCAAAGGTGAGAAAGGATGCAAATCACAAAACTAATACTACTATGAAACAACCTGAAAACAAAAACAGAGATCCTTAGCAGCCGGGCTTTGGATAGACTAGCAGGCTTACGGGATGATATCCTGAAGTGAATTAAATTTTACATCAACCTATCTAACTATGTCAAACGATATACAACCACCTACCAGAACTGTATTTCGACATACCACATTAGTATTTGCACTATTTTTTGGCTGTATTATTTTTTCATCAGCTGAAGCATCAGGGCGACGGTATGTCGACGAGGTACAAATCTCAATCAAGCTCAAGAACAGTTCAATTGAAGAAGTCTTTATGGCTATAGAAGAAGCCACAGACTATGTTTTTGCCTACGGAGAGGAAGTTAAAACCCTCAAAACAACTTTCACTCTTAACTACAAAAATGCGGAGGTGAATGAAGTGCTGAGGGAAGTAGGCCGAAAGGCTCGCCTGAACTTCAAAAGAATCAATAATACCATTTCAGTAAGTGTTGCCAAAGTCTCAACCATTGCACCGCTTCCCAATCCGCCAGTTAAGCAAGCCATCAACGTGAGCGGTAAGGTAACCACCCTGGAAGGTAGCGAAGCACTACCTGGTGTAAATGTACTGGTAAAGGGTACAACCAACGGAACCATCACCGATGTTGACGGTAATTATAACTTATCGGTGCCCAATGGCACAGATACGCTCCTTTTTTCATCTATTGGATATGCTTCTCAGGAAATTCCCATAAATAACCGAAGTGTAATTGATGTTACCTTGGCAGAAGATGTTCAGGCATTGAGTGAAATTGTAGTAACCGGTTATGGAACCCAAAAGAAAGAGTCTGTTACCGGAGCAATATCTACAATAGATAGTGAAGACATTGGGCGAGTGAAAGGTGGTGGTACAACGGTAAGTACCGGCCTGGCAGGTAAATTACCCGGTGTGGCATTTCGGCAAACTGATGGACGCCCTGGCGCTGGGGCCGCCATTCAAATTCGTAACATGGGTAATCCACTTTATGTGATAGATGGAATTCAGCAGGATGAGAAACAATTTAACAGGCTTGCTCCTGCCGATATTGAGAGCATCACAATACTTAAGGATGGTGCCGCTGCCGTGTATGGTGTTCGTGCTGCTAATGGTGTAGTGGTGGTGACTACCAAAAGAGGAAGCACAGGGAGTGGGAATACAGTAAGTCTGGATTTCAACCGTGGTTTCCAAAACTGGGTGGCTTTTCCTCAAGTAACCAATAGTTCTTATGTATGGGCCTTAGAAAAGATTCAGGCAGATGTCAATGGATTCGGCACAACCAATATTACCCCTGAAGACCTGGAAAAATATAGAATAGGTGAAGAACGTGGGTACCAAAGTTTTGACTGGACAGACTTTATTATCCAGGAAAACTCTCCTACCACTCAAATCAACGTGAGTGCTACCGGGGGAGGAGAAAAAATCAATTATTATATAGCTGGTAACCGAAATTATAGCAATTCAGTTTTGGGAGATGAATTTGACTATGGCCGTACCAACATCATCAGTAATGTGGATGCACAGATCAGTGACAGGCTCAAGGTAGGATTGGGAATCAATGGATATGCTGAAAAAACTGAAAATCCCGGAATTCCTGGCGGGGATGATTATTGGCTGCCCAGATACGCTATTATGCGGAACACTCCCTGGGAAAGGCCATATGCCAATGATAATCCAGAGTACCTAAATGACATTAAGCATAATGAAACTAACTGGGCTTATAATAATTTTGAGTTGGGGGGGTATCTTAGAGATGTTAGAAAATTTGGGCAGATCAATGCAACTGCCGAATATGATATTCCGGGTATAGAAGGTTTATCGGCAAGAGGTCTGTACTCTTACAGTGATGAAGAGCGCCAGTTAGACGTACACGAATATACGTATGATGCTTATACTTACTTTCCAGCCACAGAAGAGTCAGAAGAAGAGTATAGGGTAACCGGGGGTAGTTCTAATCCCTGGAGACAAAGAAATGTTGATAAAATACAAAAAACCAATACTCAATTAGGTTTAAATTATTCCAATATCTTCGGTGACCATGAAGTAGGTGCTTTGTTTTTAGCAGAGCGTTACGAAGAAAGGTTTCAGGGTACTTTTATGCGCTCAGTACCCAAAACTAATATTCTCCCTCTCATCTATTACAATGACGTCGTGGATTTCACCGATGCTGATAATCAAATTGCTCGCCTGGGTTATATCGCAAGGCTCAACTATAGCTTTGCCGGTAAATATTATGTGGAAGTAGCTGGTAGACGCGACGCTTCCTGGAAATTCGCTCCTGATAAGAGAGTAGGTTATTTCCCTTCCGGGTCCATTGGATGGAGAATTACTGAAGAGGAGTTTATGCAGAACTGGCTAGGCAATTCTAATATATTGGATAATCTGAAGCTTAGAGCTTCTTATGGTATATTAGGAGATGATGATATTGGTATAGGTCCTTATGATTACCTCCCAGGATATAACTATAACCAGGGTACAGCTATCCTGAATGGTAACCCGGTGGTAGGTACTCAGGATAAAGGACAGCCGATCACCAATATCACCTGGTTTGAAAGTAGAATACTTGATATTGGGGCCGACTTTTCAATGTTTGGAGGTAGGTTAAGCGGTAGTGTAGATTACTTCCGCCGCCGACGTACTGGCCTCAGAGGTAGAAAATACGACATAGTAGTACCTAGTGAACTTGGCTATACCCTGCCCGATGAAAATGTGAATAGTGACCGGCAGTTTGGTGGGGAAGCCATGCTTGCTTACAATGGGAATATTAATGACTTTACTTATAAAATTGGGGCTAATATTTCTTATGCACGTAACAAGTTTGAGTCTTCCTATAATCCTATATTCTTTAACTCTTATGATGAATACCGCAATTCTATTGAAGACAGATATACAGGTATTCAGTGGGGTTACCAGGTAATTGGCCAGTTTCAGGACCAGGAGCAAATCAATAACTATGAAGTCAATGTGGATGGAGAAGGTAATAGGACCTTGCTTCCCGGGGATTTGATCTATAAAGATTTGAATGGGGACAATAAAATTGATGGTTATGACGAAAGACCCATTGGTTATAGTACCAATCTCCCCTTTATCAACGGAGGCTTAAATCTGGTTGCTGGTTGGAAAGGTTTTGATTTTGCTATGGACTTCTCCCTTCAGTCAGGCTATTCCTTTACTGCTGAAAATGAATTGAGCCGTGCTTTCCGAGCCAATGGGGGTAATATCGCTGAGCATTTGAGAGATGCATGGCACAGAGAAGATCCTTACGATCTGAACAGCGAGTGGATACCCGGTTACTTTCCACCTAACAGGTTCAACCAGGGTGGCTTAAGTTCGGTAAACAAGCGTTCAGATTTTTGGCTTAGCAATATAACTGCTTTTCGTGCCAGAACACTTCAGATAGGCTACTCACTACCAAGTTCAATCATTGAGCGGGTACTGATTAAGCAGGCTCGTGTCTATTTTAACGGGTACAACTTATTCTCACTCCATAATGTGAAACGCTACAACACTGATCCGGAAATTAGTGATACTAACGGTTTACAATATCCTCAACATAGGGTAGTAAGTGTTGGAGTAAGCCTTTCTCTATAATCTTTAAATTGAAAGACATGAAAAAGATACAATATATATTAATAGCAATTCTTTTAGGTTCTGGGTGGGCATGTGAATCAGATAGTGAGTTTTTGGACAGGCCACCCGCTGAGGTATTGACTACCGAGCAGGCATTTAGTGATCCAGCTCAGGTATTATCTATCCTTGCCAACCTGTACAACCGTCAGTTCTCGGTTAACAGACTTTCTGATTGGCAGACTTTCGCTGATTTCAACGAAGTAATGGTTACTGCTAATGATAACCTGACTAACTTCTGGCATACCAATAATACCTGGTCTTTTTCCGGCCCTAATGATTATTGGACAAGCTGGGATTATACGTACATCAGAGAACTTAACCTGTTTTTGGAAAGAATAGAAGATGCTACCATTAATGAAAGCCTGAAATCAACTTATTCTGCGGAAGCAAGGTTTCTTCGTGCCCTCTATTATTTTGAACTGACCAAATTATACGGAGGAGTACCGCTTATCCTTGAGTCGCAAACTTATGACTATAGCGGAGACCCTTCTTATCTGCAGGTACCGAGATCTACGGAGGCAGAAATGTATGATTTTATCATTCAGGAGGCCGAAGAGTTAAAGTCTTTACTGCCGATAGATGCAGACAGTAAATCCCGGGCAAGCGCGGCAGCAGCAGTGGCGATGAAAGCCCAGGCCGCAGTTTTTGCCGGCTCACTGGCAAAATATAATACGTCTACTCCCTCCGTATCTCTCTCCGGAGGAGCGATTGGTATTCCAGCCGAAAGAGCAGACGGGTACTATCAAACTGCATTGGATGCTGCCCAGGAGATTATTGGAGGCTCCGTTGGCGCTTATGCTTTGTACAATAAGATTCCCACTAACCTTTCGGAAAATTTTGCGGCACTATTCTATGATAAGAATGCCAATCCCGAAACCATATTTATTGAAGAATATTTGCTGAAGTTTAAAACCCATGGTTATACCATTGTGAACCAGCCACGTTTTGGAGCGGAAGAAGAAGAGGGCGGTGCGATCAATCCTTCGCTTAATCTGGTACAGGAATTTGAGCTGCTGGACAATACTTTTGCACCGCTTCCTACTGTAGATGAGAATGGAGACCCCATTTACTACGACAACCAGCAGGATATCTTTGCTGGCAGAGATGCCCGCTTGGGAGGAACAGTTATTTTACCGGGAACATCTTTCAAGTCTCGTCCGGTAGACATTTGGGCAGGGCTGCAACTCGCTGATGGTACGGTCGTATCCGGTAGCGAACGTGGGCAACTAAGAGATATGCCGGGAAACTCGGTGCCTGTGCAGGTAGTTGGCTTTGACGGACCTGTGGCAGCTACAAATCAGAATGCCCTGGCAGGATTTTATGTCAGGAAATATCTGGACCCAGCTCCTGGGTCAGGCAGAAGAGGTACACAGAGTGATGTATCCAGAATTCGTTTCCGTTACGCTGAAATCCTGCTCATCGCTGCCGAAGCTGCTTTTGAGCTAGGGCAGTCTCAACTTGCTGCAGATTATATGAACGAAGTACGTGCAAGGGCAGGCTTCACCATTCCTTTGACAGCCGCGGATATTACTTTTGACAGAATAGTGCATGAGCGTAGAGTAGAGTTCGCTCTTGAAGGTCAGTATTTCATGGACTTAAAGAGGTTTAGAATTGCGCATGAAATATTTGATGGAGTTTTTATGACTGTGGAAGATTTGCGTTCAGGTTTAGGGGAAGCCACCAACAGAAGTACCCAGCCCTGGGCATTATGGCCTTATAAAATTTATGATCCAGGCAATGAAAACCATGGTAAATGGATATTTAAGGAAGTTTTACCCAGTAGGGTAACTGCTGCTGACAACTGGCAACTTGGGAATTATTATAGTCAGATTAACAATGATATTCTGAATAATAACCCGAAACTGGTTAGACAGCCTCTGCAATAAGTATTCAATATTAAAACTGAAGATCATGAAAATTAAATTTCATTATATCATATCATTAGCATTGAGTACGGCTTTATTTTCCTGTGAAAAGGATAATTATGAAGCACCATCCTCATTGTTAAGTGGCCGTCTTTTGTATCAGGGAACTCCCTTAAACTTTGAATATAACAGAGTAAGCTATGAACTATATCAGGATGGCTTTGGTAAAACCGGTCCTTTAAATGCAGGTATACCTAATGTTCAGGGTAGTTTTTTTACCTCTGAGGGAGAGTACTCTCAACTACTGTTCAATGGTACTTATAAAATGGTGGTTCCAAACGGACAGGGACCTTTTTTGTGGGGAGAAGAAGCAGATATGCCGGATACTGTAATAATTAATGTGTCGGGGAATACTCATCAGGATTTTGAAGTTATCCCCTTCTGGATGATCAGAAATACCCAACTGAGCGGCAGCGGAAATCAAGTAAGCGGTACATTTGCTCTGGAACAAATTGTAACAGATGCCAATGCCAGGGATATTGAGAGTGTCACCCTTTATGTGAGTAAAACGCTCTTTGCCAATTCGCAAACTAATGTAGCCACAAATACTATTGAAGGGAATGCGCTCATCGATTTGAGCAATGTAAGTCTGAGTGCTACGGTGCCTGAGCTTGTACCTACGCAATCTTATGTTTTTGCCAGCATAGGCGTAAAGCTTACCGGGATAGATGATATGATCTTTTCCCCTACGCAAAAGATTGACTTATAATTATTTTGCTGAAAAAGCCCAAGATTATTCAAATAAGTCACCTCATGTTGTGAAGACATGAGGTGATTCTGCTAAAAATGTTTTAAACTGGATACACACCACCAATATGATGAAGATGGGGAGAATGTTGTTTTTAAGGTTTATCGGGCATCGCTATGCCGGGCAACGAATCGCTGCACAACGAGTAACTGTACCACTGTTTTCAATACTACTATTTTTGATAATTGGCTTTATGGCACAAAGCTGTATTGACCAGAGTCATAGCAACAGTATCAGTAATGAAACAGAAAGAAGGGGAGAGGTCTTGTTCTTAGGCCATGACAGCCAGCATCATGATTCAGACAAATACGCTCCCTGGCTGGCCACTTCTTTATTCAGAGAAGGTATCAACCTCACCTACACCACCAATCTTGACGATCTCAACGAAGAAAACCTGAGTAAATATGATGGCTTAATTATTTATGCCAATCATGATTCTATTTCCTCCTCACAGGAAAATGCGCTGAAAAGTTTTGTAGAAGGTGGCAAGGGGTTGATTCCGCTACATTGTGCTACCGGTTGTTTCAAGAATTCTGACTGGTATATCAATACCATAGGCGGGCAATTCGCTTCGCACGAAACCGGTGTCTTTTCTGCTGAAATTGTCAACCATGAGCATCCGGTAATGCAAGGTATGGAAAATTTTGAAAGCTGGGATGAAACGTATGTGCATCAGCGCCTCAACCCCGATATGACTGTCCTGATGGAAAGGGTGGCCGGCAATCCGGGAGAGGGAGATCATCGGGAGCCTTATACCTGGGTGCGCAATCAGGGAGAGGGAAGGGTTTTTTATACCGCTTACGGTCATAACGATAGTACCTGGACCAATGCCGGGTTCTTACAACTGGTGAATAATGGTGTACTCTGGGCAATAGGAGATGACGCACAGGAGAAAATTGCCAGGCTCAATATTCCTGATGTAGACATTTACGATTCCGTAAAAATATCAGATTTCACCAAACGCTACCGGGTTACCCAAATGCAGGAGCCTCTTAGTCCCCAGGAATCGCAAAAACTGATACAGGTACCAGTAGATTTTAAAATTGAGCTTTTCGCTGCTGACCCGGATATCATCAATCCCATAGCCATGTCCTGGGATGAAAGAGGTCGCCTGTGGATTGTAGAATCTGTGGATTATCCCAATACCTTTAAAGAAACGGATGGTGCTGCCAATGACCGCATCAAAATCTGTGAGGATACCGATGGAGATGGTAAAGCGGATAAATTTACCGTGTTTGCCGACAGTCTGAACATACCCACCAGCATGGTATTTGCCAACGATGGTGTTATCGTATCTATGGCACCCAACTTTGTTTTTCTGAAAGACACCGATGGCGATGATGTAGCCGATGTTAGGGAAAATATCATTTCCGGCTGGGGAAAAAATGATACGCATGCCGGTCCTTCTAACTTACAATATGGCTTTGACAATAAGATCTGGGGCGTACTCGGCTATTCTGGATTTGAAGGAAAAATAGATGGAAACAGCACCAGCTTCAGACAGGGTGTATACCATTTCAATCCGGATGGAAGTGATCCGGCGGGGCACCGCTTTGAGTACTTGGCGAGTACCAGCAACAATACCTGGGGCCTGGGATTCTCCGAAGAGAATAATGTTTTTATCTCCACAGCCAACAATACGCATAGTGCCTTTTATTCTATTCCCGCCCGACATATGATGCGGGAGCTTCCCGAACTTGTAGCTGATGCTTCGGGAGGGCAAAGCGAAAGCAGCAGGTCAATCAATGCCGTGGAAAAAATTGATGGCCACTATGATGTGCATGCCATGACCCCCAACCTGAGGCAGGTGGATGTAGTCGGTGGATTTACCGCCGCTGCCGGACATCATTTGTACACTGCCAGAAACTATCCTAAAGAATACTGGAACCGCATCGCTTTCATCAATGAACCTACTGTGAGAGTAGTGCATAACGCAATCATTGAGCCGGATGGAGCAGGCTTCACTGAAAAGGATGGGTGGAACCTGATGGCAAGCTCTGATGAGTGGTTTGGACCGGTACAAAGCCAGGTGGGTCCCGATGGTGCGGTTTGGGTGGCTGATTGGTACAATTTTATCATTCAGCATAATGTGTTTGTAGAACGGCAGGCCCCTTCCCGGATGGTGCTTCCCTTTACAGAACAGCCTCACGGCCAGGGCAACGCCTTCGTCAGTAAATTAAGGGATACCAATCACGGCCGTATTTATCGTGTAGTCTATAGAAATGCCAGGCCTTACGAACCTATGTCATTATCTAAAGATGATGTGGATGGGCTGGTGGAAGCGTTGAAAAATGACAATATGTTCTGGCGGATGACCGCCCAGCGTCTCCTGGTAGAAACAAAAAACAAAGAAGTTATTCCTGACCTTTATGAAATCATCAATAATCAGGAAGTAGATGAAATCGGACTGAACAGCCCAGCCGTTCATGCGCTGTGGACATTACATGGATTAGGTGCGTTGGATGGTAGCCATCAGGAAGCACTGGATGTCGCCACGAAAGCGCTGTCACATCCTGCGGCAGGGGTAAGAAAAGCCGCCATCAGCGTTTTACCCAAAGACCAGCAGAGCATGGAAGCCATTCAGCAGGCAGACTTGATTCACGACGATGCGCTGAATGTCAGATTAACTGCTTTACTGGCAATTGCTGAAGCCCCGGCATCAGAAGCACTGGGTGAAATGGTTTTCAAGGCAACGATAGATTCTAAGAATACCGATGACCCCTGGTTGAAGAAAGCTTTATTGGCAGCAGCCATCAACCAGCAGCAAGGTTATCTGAAAGCAGCCAATGCCGATCCCTCAGGAGAGGGTGAGAAAGGTTTAAGCGCAAGAATCGCAGCAGTGCTGGAGAAAGAGGTGTATGAGCTGCCCCGCCGGGGCACTATCCCTTATCCGGTGGATGTCAAAGGCAAAGAAATCATTGTCAAAGCTTCCGTGTCAAAAAGAGAAGAGCAGCCCAATGGGGTGATCGTGGCACAGGGAGATCAAACCAACGGGTACGCCATATTCATTGAGGAAAACAAATTGAATATGCTGGTAAAGCAGGAGGGTAACAGTTATCTGGCCAGTAGCAAAAAGTCCCTGCCTGATCAATATGAACTGACAGGACAACTCAGCGAAGGCGGAAAAATAAGCCTTTGGGTAGATGAAAAAAAGGTAGCCGAAGCCAAAGCACCATCCCTCTTCAATCAGCCGCTGAACTCAGTGATACGCACCTCCTATGACCTGGAAAATGAAGACAAAATCGGTGCATATGAAGGAGCAAATCGCTTAAATGCAGAATTGAGAAATGCTTCTTTGGAATTAAGAAAGCCTCAATCAGAAACGCAAATGCTGGCGGCTAACAATGGATCGGAAGAGGAGGTGACTTCAGCAAGTGATACGAAAACGATCTACCTCAAGATAGTGCCGGACATGATGAAATACGATAAAAATCAGATTACGGTAAAACCCGGACAAAAAGTAGTGATTGAACTTGATAACCAGGATGGTATGCAGCATAATCTGCTTGTCATACAACCCGGAACTTTAGAAAAAGTAGGTGCTGCCGCCGATGCTTTGGCCCGTGACCCTAAAGCTGCCCAGCAGGATTATGTACCTGTGATGCCGGAAGTGCTTCATGCGACCAAATTACTGGACCCGGAAGAAGTGGTTACCCTGACTTTTACTGCGCCATCAGAACCGGGAGACTATCCTTATGTATGCACATTTCCCGGTCACTGGCGTATGATGAACGGTATTATGAGGGTGGAAGGAAACGATAACATCTCTGAGTAGAACACAAAAGAGGGAAGTTTGAAGCAGGAAGCTCAAAGTGTAACTTCCAGCTTCCTGCTTCAGACTTACAACCTGTCCAGATAGAATGATAAACGATTAATAAAACATAAACATGAAACACAACCTATATAAAAAAGTATTGCCCGTAGCTGTCCTGCTGATATGTAGCACATTTTTGACGCAGTTTACTTTCCCGGCTGACCAGCAAAAAAAGAAGCCTATCCAGGTGCTCATGGTGGGTGGAGGTTCTTCCCATGACTTTGACCGCTGGTACCGGCAGGAGGACGTAAGTACGCTGGAGAAGAAAGGTTTTGCTTCAGTAACCTATACGGATGTCACCGATTCCATTGATGAATATCTGGCGGATACCGATGTACTTTTACTCACCAATAATCAGCCTATCTCTGACCCAAAAGTTCGTCAGGCGATCTTTGATTTTGTGGAAGCTGGCAAGGGGCTGGTATTGGCCCACGCAGCCTTGTGGTACAACTGGAAAGACTGGCCTGAATACAACCAGCAACTGGTCGGTGGTGGGTCAAGAGGACATGACAAGTACGGCAATTTTAATGTTAGTATTGATGCAAAGCATCCGGTTACAAAAAAAGTAAAAGGTTTTTCTCTGGACGATGAGTTGTATTATTATGAACCTGATACCAAAGGACCGGGAATTGAGGTACTGGCAACAGCCAGTGCCGAAGGCTCAGATAAAAGTTTTCCTTCGGTATTTGTAGTCAATAATAAAAAAGGAAGAATTGTGGGGATCGCCTTAGGACATGATGCCGCAGCCCATGAACTTCCCCAGTATGAATTGCTTTTGAAAAACGCTGTACAATGGGCAGCAAATAAGTGATGAAGTAGGAAGCAGGCTAAACTTTCAACTTCCCACTCTCCATTTCGGATCTGGCGCGCGTTTAAAACGCGTGCCCATCTATTCACTAACTTTTCTGGAGTGCTAAGCGCTTCATTTACCCTTTTATTGAATTGTTAAACTAACCTAAACTTTCAAAAATGAGCGACAAACAGATAACAGTAGTCATTGTAGGTATGGGATTTGGAAAAGAATTTATTCCTATTTACCAGCAACATCCGAATATCAAAGCGGTGGGCATTTGTACACGTAATGAAAAAACCATAGAAGAACTGGCCACTAAATTCAAACTGGATAGAAACCTGTGCTTTACCAATTTTGAGGACGTGCCCGGAAGAGAGGATGTGGATGCCATTCATGTAGTAACGCCGGTACCCGATCATGCCAGAATGACCCTGGCTTCTCTGAATGCCAATAAACATACGGCCTGCACCATTCCTATGGCGATGACCGTGGAGGATTGTAAAGCTATCGTTGAGGCCAAAAGGAAATCTGGCAAAGTATACATGATGATGGAAACCGCCTTATATACCCGCGAATTCTTATATGGACTCAAACTGGCAGAAAGCGGTGAACTGGGAAAGATACAATTTGTGCGTGGCTCCCATATTCAGGACATGAGCATGGAAGGCTGGGCTGAGTACTGGAAAGGTTTTCCTCCGATGCTGAATGGAACACACGCCATTTCTCCATTGCTGCGGATTAACAACACCAAAGCTGAATCTGTCGTCTGCCATGGTTCCGGACGTCTGAGCGAAGACCTGGCCAAAAGATACAATGCGCCCTATGCTGTAGAAACCGCTACTTTCACCCTCAAAAATTCAGATGTCATTGCTGAAGCCACCCGCTCATTATTTGACGTGGTGCGCCAGTACCGCGAAAGCTATGATGTATACGGTACCAAGATGTCTTTTGAATGGGAACAGCTTCAGGACGAATCCCATGTGATTTTTGATGGAGGCGAAAATGCGCGTAGAATTGATGTGCCGGATACCGACGAAATGCTGATTCCGGAAATCGCCAACTTTACCAAAAGAGAGCAGATTGACGATCCCAATCACGTGTCCTTTTTGCAGGGCGCCGGGCATGGAGGTTCACACCCCCATCTGGTTCAGGAATTTGTAGCTGCAATCGTAGAAGGTAGAAACTCCGCCGTAGATGCTGATGTGGCTGCCAATTATACCTGCGCAGGCATTTGCGCCCATGAATCCGCCATGAACAATGGCAAAAGAATAGCTATCCCTGATTTTGAAGCATAGAGGTACAAAGTTATTAGAGTGTTAGGGTGTTATAATTGATACTCACAAGTACATTATAATACCTTAACACATAAGTACATCAACACCCTAACCCCGCACTCTGGCAGCTTAGGACTATAACACTCAGAACTATAACACTATCTTCATGCAATTTGGCGTAAGTACATTTTTATGGGTATCCCCCTTCACCACTGAAACTTTTGACCTGGTATACAAAATCAAAGAAATGGGTTTTGATATCATAGAAGTACCGGTGGAAAAAAAAGAGTTGATTGACTGGAATAAGCTAAAAGAGGTAGTGAAAGACTGCGATCTGAAAGTAACCATCAGTGGAGCATTTGGTGCGGAGCGAGATATCTCCAGTGATGATCCAGCTGTCCGCAAGCAGGGATCTAATTATATCGCCGACTGTATCAAAATCGCCGCCGAAATGGGAAGCCCGATTTTTGGTGGACCTTTGTATTCCGCTGTAGGCAAAACCCGTTTTGTGTCCGAAGATCAGAAAAAAAAGGAGTGGAACTGGTGCGTTGAAAACCTCGGGGAAGCTGCTAAGCTGGCAGCAGATTACGGCATCATTTTAGGCCTGGAACCCTTGAACCGTTTTGAAAGCGATATGATCAATACCGTAGATCAGGCACTCTCGCTGGTCAAAGATGTTAACCATCCGCAACTCAAAATACAACTGGACACCTTTCACAATAATATTGAGGAAAAGAACATTCCTGATTCCATCAGAAAGATTGGTAAGGACTTGCTCTGTCATGTGCAGGGCAATGAAAGTGATAGAGGCACCCCGGGTACGGGTAATCTGGATTGGACCGGCATCAAGACTGCTTTGCAGGACATTGATTATCAGGGAGCGGTGGTCATAGAAACTTTCGGGGCGGTATCGGAAGAAATTGCCAAAGCCACCTGCATCTGGCGGCCACTGGCCAGTAGTTCGGATGAGCTGGCTTCAGAAGGTCTGGCTTTTTATAAGAAGCTGTTTAATCACTGACATCAAAAAATGGATAATTTACTAGTCCGCTATACTCTTTCCGGCAATCACTGCATGTATACAACAACCAATTCCTAAAAGAGCTTTTCCCGACTCAATTATTGCTAACATGAAAAAATACACCCTCCTATTATTTTTACTGCTCGGCAATATTGCTTATGCCCAGGTACCCGTAGATCTGTCATCTTTTGACAAAAAAGGAGACGCTCTTGCGACTGTAAAGGATCAATTGTTAGAGGTTTCCTGGCCTGCCGGTGAAAATGCAATGGGTAGACTACAAATTGATTTACAGAAAGAAAATACTTTACTGAAGAGCATAGCCCTTACAAAAAGTGATCAGTCCTATGAAATTGCTGCTGATGTAGATCCTGTTTTTTTACTTACAGTAGGAAAAAGAGATCTGGAAAAGAGAAAAGGCTGGACGATTTTTTTTGACAATCCACCCCACGCTCCTCACCAAACCTATCCACTGAAACTTGACAAAAAGAATGTAAAGCTCACCAGTCAGGGAGCGCGTACCCATATCCAGATAGATGGCGCCAGTGCCGGCCCTTTTACGGGGGCAGTAGCATTCACTTTGTACAATGGCAGCCCATTGGTAAAGGTGGAGGCGGTGATGGTCACTCAACAGGATTCTGTAGCATTGCTTTATGATGCAGGGCTGGTACGGCAATCCTCCTGGGAGGAAGTCTGGTGGGCTGATCCGGAAGGGTATTTACAGGATTCGGAAGTAGATGAAAGTGCACAAAGCCAGCACCTAGCTGTAAAATATCGTACCATCATAGGACAAAGTAAAGAAGGTAGTATCGCGGTATTTCCGGCTCCCCATCAATACTTTTATCCGCTGGATAATGCTTATAACCTGCAGCATGTCTGGTATGGTAAAAACTACCAAAACATGATTCCCGATTACGGGATAGGCATACGGCATGAACCGCTGGGAGATAGAAGGTGGGTACCCTGGTTCAATGCGCCTCCCAATACGGAGCAACGTTTGAGTTTCTTTTGTCTGCTCAGTACAGAAAAAGATGGGAAAGTGCTGGAAAAGGTGAAGCAGTTTACCCACAACGATACCTACAAACCCCTCCCCGGCTATTACACCATGTCAAGTCATTTTCATACCGAGCATACTGATGATGTGCTTACCCATAAGCCACTGCCTGATATTCCGGGTTTTGTAAAAGCGTTTCGTAACACAGGAGTGAATATCGTACACCTCGGGGAGTTTCATGGACCGGGAAGTCCCCGGGGGCCGGAGATCAAGCGTTTTTCAGAACTTAAGCTATTGTTTGATGAGTGCAAAAGGCTTTCTGGAGGCGACTTCCTGCTTCTTCCCGGTGAAGAACCTAATAATTTTTTCGGCGGCCACTGGATGAATATATTTCCAGAACCTGTATACTGGGTAATGTCCCGATCGCCCGACTTGCCTTTTACAGAAGAACACCCCACCTATGGCAAAATCTACCGGATCGGCAGTAAAGAAGACATGATGCAGTTGCTGCAAGAGGAAAAGGGACTGGCCTGGACAGCCCATGCCCGTATCAAAGGATCTACCGGCTTTCCGGACCTATACAAACACGAATCATTTTATAAGTCAGATCATTTTCTGGGAGCAGCCTGGAAGGCGATGCCTGCTGATTTATCTCAGCCCAAAATGGGTAAGCGTGTCCTTGATCTGATGGATGATATGGCAAATTGGGGACAGAAAAAGTATGTCATTGCCGAAGCAGATCTGTTTAAAATAGAGCCAGACTATGAATTGTACGGTCATCTGAACGTCAACTATCTCCAGCTGGATGAACTACCTAAGTTTGAGGAAGGCTGGCAGCCGGTACTGGATGCCATACAAACCGGAAAGTTTTTTGTAAGTACCGGAGAAATTTTGCTGCCAACTTTTTCTGTCAACGGTAAAAAATCAGGTGAGGTATTGACATTAGACAGCAGGGGTAATGCAGAGGTCAAAGTAGATATGGAATGGACATTTCCGCTACATTATGCCGAAATCATTTCCGGGGATGGTCAGGAAGTGTACCGTGAAAGAATAGATTTGCACGATACCCAGGCTTTTGGAAGCAAAGCGCTCAATCTTAAGACAAAGCTGAAGAATAGAAAGTGGGTAAGGTTTGAAGTTTGGGATGTAGCTGCTAATGGAGCCTTTACCCAGATAGTCTGGCTTGAGTAAAGGTCAAAAAAAAGATGTAAATTCAGTTTTCATTTAAGCATAAAACAGATGCCTGCGGCTAAAGAATACATATTGATGCTTGGCTGTTTTGATACCAAGGGAGAAGAGTTTGCTTTTCTGCGTGAATGCATGCTTTCACAGGGAGAACAAATTAAAACCATTAATACCGGTGTTTTTGGAACTACACAAAAATTCCCCGTAGATATTGAAGCAGAGCAGGTAGCCCTGGAGGCAGGCTTTAGCCTGGAGAACCTGAGAGAAGAAGCTGACCGCGGACATGCTGTGGAGATCATGGGTAAAGGAGTCGCCCGGCTGGTTTCTAAGCTCATGCAGGAAGGAGGAATAAAAGCGGCGATTGGTATGGGCGGGGGAGGAGGTACGTATATTGCACTTGCCGCACTGAAAGAAATACGTTTGGGAATCCCCAAACTTTGCTTATCTACATTAGCCTCCAAAGATGTATCTCGCCTTATGGGAAGTAAGGATATTACTTTGATGCCGACCATAGTGGATGTGGCAGGACTCAACAGTATTAGCAAACATTTGATGAGGCAGGCAGCGGCAGCTATTTGCGCAATGGCTAAAGTCCAATCTTTGGATGCCCAGGCTACCACTGGCAAAGTTGCCATCAGTATGTTTGGCAATACAAGTACCTGTGTGGATCAATGTATTAAGTTACTGGAAAAGCAGGGATATGAAGTGTTTACTTTTCATGCCAATGGCACAGGAGGTAAAACCATGGAAGCTCTGATACGGGAAGGCTTTTTTGATGCGGTATTGGACATTACCACCACTGAACTGGCTGATGATCTATGCGAGGGAATATGTAGTGCTGGCCCTGATCGCCTGAATGCGGCTGCTGAAATGGGAATCCCGCAGGTAGTGGTTCCCGGATGTCTGGATATGGTGAATTTTGCCCAAATGGATACAGTGCCCAAAAAATATAAAGAGCGTAAGCTATACAGTTGGGCTCCCGATGTAACTTTGATGAGAACCAACGAAGAAGAAAACAGAATACTGGGAGAAAAGCTTGCCCAAAAGGTAAATCAATCTACTGCTCCGGTTACCATTCTGTTACCTACTAAAGGGATTTCACAAATAGATGCAGAAGGCGGCGTTTTTTACCAACCAGAAGCTGATCAGGCTTTGTTTGAATCCATCAAAAAGCATAGCCATGCCCCGGTAAAAGTAACAGAAGTAGATGCACACATCAACGATCAAAAATTTTCTGCATACATTGTCAATAGCCTGCAGGAGATGAAGATGAGAGAAAAATAAAGCGTATATTTTTATCACAAGCATGCTGAAGTTAATATACTGCTTAGGATTCCAGCTTATTTTTTAAATAGTTTGAGAAAATTTTTTACATAAAATGTATTTGAACCAATAGATTTTCAATTATGCCAAACCCATGGACAGGTAAGGGAAATCCTTACACCAAACAAGAAGTTAGGGACCGTTTACAAAAAACACTTGATCAGAATAAAGCTATTATTGCTGCCGGAGCCGGAACGGGCATCAGCGCCAAATTTATAGAAAAAGGAGGAGCGGATTTGATTATCATCTACAATTCCGGCCGCTTTCGGATGTCAGGGCATGGCTCCACCGCCGGTCTGATGGCATATGGAGATGCCAATGCTGTAGCCATGGAAATCGGGGAGTTTGAGGTATTGCCGGTGGTAGAAGAGATTCCTGTGATTTGCGGTGTACATGGTTCCGACCCTCGCCGCAGAATGTGGCATCATTTGCTAAAAGTAAAGGACATGGGCTTTTCAGGAGTCAATAATTTTCCCACGCACTCTATTGTAGACGGACACTTCAGAAATGTGCTGGAAGAGACCGGGATGGGCTTTGAAAAGGAAGTGGAAATGATCAGCCTGGCTACCAAAATGGATTTATTCTCTATCGTATATGTAGCCAAGCCTGAAGAAGCACGGCAGATGGCTGAAGCAGGTGCTGATGCAATCATTGCCCATGTCGGGACTACCGTAGGTGGGTCCATAGGCGTGGTTGAAGCGTCCTGCACCATGGATGATGCGGTAGAAAGGACCCAAGCCATCATGAAAGCCGGTAGAGAAGTTAACCCTGATATATTTTTCCTTACCCACGGCGGACCGATTAACACCCCGGAAGATGTGCGAGAAATTCTGGATAAAACAGATGCCCAGGGATTTGTAGGCGCCTCCTCTCTGGAAAGGATGGGCGTGGAACAATCGCTAACCGACCTCACCAAAAGGTTTAAAGCTTTGGAGCTCAAAAAGAATTAATGGGCGGATAGGATATGAGAAATTTCACGGCTTCAACACTCATGACTAATAATGCCATAATTTTAGCTTTACTACTACTGATGGGAGTGTTTGGCATTAGCGCTTTTTCAGATGATACTACTAAAACTCAAGATGTAGAAGATGAGCGTCCCAACATCATTTTGATCATGGCCGATGATATGGGCTTTTCGGATGCCGGTTGTTTTGGGGGAGAAGTCATGACGCCCAGCCTGGATTATCTGGCAGAAAACGGTCTTCGCTTTACCCAGTTTTATAATACCTCCCGATGCTGTCCCACCCGGGCTTCTCTGCTTACCGGACTCTACAACCATCAGGCCGGTATAGGAGGGATGACCACCGACACCGGTAAGGAAGGCTACCGCGGGTACCTGACAGAAAATACGGTTACACTGGCGGAAGTGCTGAAGGATGCAGGCTACCGTACCGGAATGGTAGGCAAGTGGCATGTATCCAATACCATAGTGCAGGAAGACCCACAGGAGCAACTGGACTGGCTGAATCATCAGGCTTTTTATCCTGAGTTTTCACCAGTAGAGCAATATCCTGTCAGTCGTGGATTTGAAAAATATTATGGCAATATCTGGGGAGTCGTGGATTTCTTTGATCCTTTTAGTCTGGTAAATGGCACTGAGGCTGTAAAAACTGTACCTGAAGACTATTACCATACCGATGCGATCAATGACAGTACCTCAGCCTATATCAAAGCGTTTAGTCAGGAGGAAAACCCTTTTTTCATTTATGTAGCCCATACGGCTCCCCACTGGCCCCTGCATGCTTTACCTGAGGACATTCAAAAATACGAGAACACCTATACTGAGGGCTGGGAGGCTATTCGTAAATCCCGATACCAGCGCATGGTGGCTCAGGGTCTGATTGATTCTACTTTGTATCCTTTTTCTGCTCGCTGGGAGGATGAACTGGCCTGGGAAGACAATCCGCATCAGGAGTGGGATGCCCGGGCGATGGCCGTACATGCTGCCATGATTGACCGCATGGATCAGGGCATAGGCAGAATCATTGAGACTCTTCGTGAAACCGGAGAACTGGACAATACCTTGATATTTTTTTTGAGTGACAACGGTGCCAGCCCGGAAGATTGCATGCGTTATGGTCCCGGTTTTGATCGTCCCAGTGAAACGCGTAGCGGTGAAGAAATTGCCTATCCGGTGGATAAGGAAGTACTGCCTGGCCCTCAGACCACCTTTACTTCTATTGGGCAACGCTGGGCCAACGTAGCCAACACGCCTTTCCGCTACTGGAAAATGCAGTCTTTTGAAGGGGGGGTGCATACGCCGATGATCGCTTACTGGCCAAAAGGCATTACAGCCGACAAAGGAAGCGTGACGAATCAGGTAGGGCATGTGATGGACTTCATGGCTACCTTTGTGGATCTGGCTCAGACCGAATATCCAAACCAATATCATAATCAGTCTGTCACTCCGATGGATGGAATGAGTCTGGCCCCCATCTTCAAAGGAGAGCAACGCGATGGTCACCCGACACTTTTTAATGAGCATATGGGTGGGCGCTATGTCCGCACAGCCGATTGGAAGCAGGTGGCGCTGAATACAGAAAGTCCGTGGGAACTGTACCGCATCAATGAAGACCGTACGGAAACCACTAATGTGGCAGACCAACATCCTGAGGTGGTGCAGGAGTTGGATAGCCTATGGCAGGAGTGGGCACAGGCCAATCAGGTACTACCTAAACCTTAGTTTTCTTAATGGTAGGTTTAAAACTTAACCTCAGGCTTCGTGCTTCCACGAGCATGAATACCGATTAATCGCTTCAGCCTAATCACTAAAAACAGGCCTGCATTAAAAGTTTTATCTTTATTGAACAGGGTAAACTTCTTACTACCAGGAAAATTGGATAATAAGCTTATTCCTACGACTATATCATTTTGGCTTATTTAATAGTATTGATACGCTAAAATAGGTTACCGTAAGATTTGTGTCTATTCGGTCAGGTTTGGAGAAAAAAAGGCCTTCAAAATCATAAAATTTGAAGGGTTTTGCTATAAAATTTGCTTTGGGTTCAGGGCTCTCTCAGAGAGTGATGCTCCTGAATATTATTTGTAAAATACTGAAAATCAGTATATTAAAAAAATAAACTTAGGATGGTAACCGAATTATTTATGCTATTCTGATGGGTTTTGGGATTTTTTCTCAAGCATTTTATGGGGAAATAGTAATGTAAAAAACCAATATGCTCAGAATAAGCGGGAGAGCCTGTTTTGTTTTTAAGGTCTTGTCCGTAAGTCGCCTTAGATCAAAATTTCACTTCACAAATTAGTATCCTATCTAGTCAGGCAAAATGCGTTTCTC
Organism: Catalinimonas locisalis; assembly: GCF_038039535.1. Lineage (NCBI taxonomy): Bacteria > Pseudomonadati > Bacteroidota > Cytophagia > Cytophagales > Catalimonadaceae > Catalinimonas > Catalinimonas locisalis. The sequence continues at coordinate 64,482 of NZ_JBBPHP010000033.1, forward strand.
CTTACTTTAACTCATTAGATAATTTTTCAATCGCTGGTTTATGTGATCCATCTTCATAGCTTAGCAGGATCAGAACGATGTTTTACCTTAGCGCTTATGCAATACAGTCTGCTGATTATTGATGATGAAAAGGATATCCGAAATCTGCTGGCCCGTACCCTGGAACTGGAAGGCTATCAGGTACAGACGGCTACGGATGGACGTAGCGGTCTTGCGCTCTTGGATCAGCAGGATTTTCATGTGGTACTTACCGACATCAAACTTCCCGATATCACAGGAGTAGACCTTACCCTTGAACTCAAAAAACGTGCGCCTGGAACGGAGGTCATTTGTCTGACGGCTTTCGGCAACATACAGGATGGCGTGCAGGCCATGAAGAACGGAGCTTTTGATTACCTCGTCAAAGGAGATGATCAGGCTAAGATTATCCCGCTCCTGGCCAAAGCGGCGGAAAAGGCTCAACTGCAATTCAAGCTTCAAAAGCTGGAACAGAAGATCAGGGGCAGCCATGGTTTTCAGCAGATTCTGGGTCCGTCGCAGGCCCTGCAGCAAGCCAAAGACATGGCGAAGAAAGTAGCCGCTACGGATACGACGGTGCTGCTCAGCGGGCCTACCGGCACGGGAAAGGAAGTTTTTGCCCAGGCCATCCATGCCGAAAGTAAGCGCAGGGCTAATCCCATCGTCATTGTCAACTGTAGTGCCTTTGGCAAAGATTTACTGGAAAGTGAAATGTTCGGTCACAAAGCAGGCGCTTTTACCGGAGCCACCCGCGATAAAAAAGGTTTGCTGGAAGAAGCCCATACCGGCACTTTATTTCTGGACGAGATAGGAGAGATGCCCCAGGACCTGCAGGCCAAATTGTTACGGGTACTGGAAAACGGTACTTTTCTCAAGGTGGGAGATACCAAAGCGCAAAAGGTAGACATCCGGCTCATTGCTGCCACCAACCGGAACCTGGAAGAAGAGATTGAAAAAGGAAATTTCCGTGAAGATCTCTTTTTTCGCCTTTCGGTTTTTCAGATTCAGCTTCCCTCGCTGGACGAAAGAAAGGAAGATATTCCGGAACTGGCGCGGTATTTCATCAGGCAGTTTGGCATCAAACTCAACAAACCTCAACTGACGGCTTCTGCCGTATTTATGCAGACTTTGCAGCAGCACCATTGGCGGGGCAACATACGGGAGCTGCGCAATGTCATAGAACGTGCTTCTATCCTGGCGGACGGAAACGAGCTGCAAAGCAAAGACCTTCCTTTTGATTTTCTGAAACAGCAACAGCCGGGAATACAAACAGGTGTATTCAAACTCAAAGACCTGGAAAAAGAGCACATCAAAAATATGTTGCTGTACACCCAAGGCAACAAAACCAAGGCTGCCGAACTGCTGGACATCGGCCTCACCACCCTCTACAGTAAGCTCAAAGAATACGGCATGTAGACCTTTCGGATTCTGCAAAACCTTTCGGAATCCGAAGGGTGTAAAGAAAAGTCATTCCTAAGTATTTCAAAAAAATTTATTTTAATACGCTGATTTTCAGTGATTTATATTAATGTGAGATTTTTTTATTCTGTCGGGCATAAGCTTTGGCCTCTGTAGTCATCAACAAAACTGAATGACTATGGAATTTCTCGGATCAGTCTTAATGATTATGCTGGCGCTGACCGTCTTCGCCATTCTTTCCAAGACGGTAGAATTTTTTGACGAACTCATTCATCCCTAAGCTTATGACACTTTTACTCATTCTGACCCTATTGGTCTTTGGCTATCTCTTTTATGCCATCACTCAACCCGAAAAGTTTTAAACCATGTTTACAGAAATTTTAGGAATCGTATTGATCTTTCTGCTTTCGGCAGGACTGGCCTGGCCGCTGGGTAAATACATCAGCAGAATTTTCCAGGGAGAAAAAACCTGGTCAGATTTTATGAGTCCTGTGGAAATTTTTCTTTTTCGCATCTCGGGCATCAACCCCAGCCGTTCCATGGATTGGAAAGAAAACATGAAAGCCCTGCTGGGACTGAACATTTTTATGTTTCTTTTCGCTTTCCTGGCCCTGGTACTGCAAGGCTTCCATCCTTTCTGGAATCCCGTGAGTTTGGGCAATTGGGAACCTACTCTGGCTTTCAACACCGCCGTAAGTTTTACCACCAATACCAACCTGCAACATTATTCCGGTGAGTCAGGCGCTTCACATTTCACCCAGTTGCTGGTCTTTTGCTGGCTGCAGTTTGTCAGTGCGGCTACCGGTATTGCCGCCTGTGCGTTGCTGTTTCAGGCATTGAAAAACAAATCCGTCTCTGCCCTCGGTAACTTCTGGAACCTGTTCCTGAAGTCCAATACCCGTATTTTGTTACCATTGGCAATCATCCTTTCTCTGATCCTGACTTTCAATGGTTCTACCACCAATTTTCAGGAGCTGAAGGAAGTAACCACTTTGGAAGGCGATACGCAACTGGTGGCCGGTGGTCCTACGGCTCCAATGGTAGCGATCAAACAGTTGGGAACCAACGGAGGCGGTTTTTTCGGACCTAACTCTACGCACCCTTTTGAGAACCCTAATTACCTGACCAATGTCGCTGAAAATATAGCTATTTTACTTATTCCTATGGCGCTGGTTTTTGCCTTTGGCTTTTATCTGAAGAGGAGAAAAATGGCACTGATGTTTTTTGGTGTGATGTCCATATTGTTCATCAGTTTTGTGGCTATCTCAGCTTCTGAAGAGTTTGGCGGCAATGCTCCTTTTACGGAAACATTGGGCTTAAGTCAGCAGCCGAATATGGAAGGCAAAGAAGTACGATTCGGACCGGCGGCTTCCTCCATGTGGGGCGTGTCCACCACTTCTACTTCCAACGGTTCAGTCAACTCCATGCATGACAGCCACACACCTTTATCCGGTGGTATCTTCCTGCTGGATATGTTCATCAACGCCATCTACGGAGGGGTAGGTGTGGGCTTCATCAATTTCTTCGTCTTTGTGATTGTGGCAGTCTTTATCTCCGGCCTGATGGTAGGGCGTACGCCTGAGTTTATGGGCAAAAAGATTGAAGCCCGGGAAGTGAAAATAGCTGCTCTGGTCGTGATTTTACATCCGCTGCTGATCCTGGTAGGCACTGCCATTGCTGCCAATACATGGACTGAAAACCCCGAGATAGGCTGGCTCAACAACCCGGCTTATCATGGACTCTCAGAGATGCTCTATGAGTTCACCTCGGCATCTGCCAACAACGGCTCTGGTTTTGAGGGATTGGGAGACAATACAGGTTTCTGGAATATACTTACCGGGCTGGCCATGCTGTTGGGACGCTTTATCCCTATTATTGGACCACTGGCCATTGCAGGATCTCTGGCTGCGAAAAATGTAGTGCCCCAAACCGCAGGGAGTCTCAAACTGGAAAGTGCTGCCTTTGCTGCCGTACTGGTATCTGTCATTCTGATTGTAGCAGCCCTGGCATTCTTCCCAGTCATGGCATTGGGTCCCATAGCTGACTATCTGGCTTACTTTAAATAATAAAAAAGCATCTTAAGATGAGCAAGCATAAAAATACATCTTTATTTACCGGAGCCCTGGTGAATCAGGCCCTCAAAGATTCGTTCATCAAGCTTAATCCTGCTTTGATGATCAAAAACCCGGTGATGTTCACCGTAGAAATTGGTACCTTCATCATGCTGATCGTGACTGTACTTTCTGCCCTGCAGACAGATGCCACGCTGGGCAGTCCGGGATATAATACGGTCATTACCATTTTGCTGTTACTCACCGTACTCTTCGGTAACTTTGCTGAAGCCATTGCCGAAGCCCGAGGCAAAGCCCAGGCCGACAGCCTGCGCAAAACCCGTCAGGATACCAAAGCGAAGAGGCTGAAAGGTGAAATGGTTGAAGAGATTTCTTCTGCTCAGCTCCAAAAAGGCGATATCTATGTGGCGGAAGCCGGAGACATCATTCCTGCCGACGGAGAGATCATTGAAGGCCTGGCTTCCATAGATGAGTCGGCCATTACAGGAGAATCCGCCCCTGTCATTCGCGAAGCCGATACCGATCAGAATTCGGTGATTGGCGGTACCAAAGTGCTGTCTGACAAGATCAAGGTAAGAGTCACTTCCCAGCCAGGCAGCAGCTTTCTGGACAAGATGATAGAGCTGGTAGAAGGAGCCAACCGGCAGAAGTCGCCCAACGAAATTGCGCTGACGATTTTACTGGCCAGCTTTACCATGGTCTTCCTGATAGTCACGGTCACCCTCAAACCTCTGGCAGATTATGCGCAGGTAGCGATTACTTTGGCTGCCCTGGTTTCGCTCTTTGTGTGTCTGATTCCTACGACCATCGGCGGACTGCTATCCGCCATTGGGATTGCGGGAATGGACAGAGCCCTGAGGGCCAATATCATTGCCAAGTCCGGTAAAGCGGTAGAAACCGCCGGCGACATTGATACTTTATTGCTGGACAAAACAGGAACCATTACCATTGGCAACCGCAAAGCCACCCGCTTCATTCCTTCCGATGGCGTGAGTGCCCAGGAGTTTATGGAACTGTGTGTGATGAGTTCACTTTCCGACAATACTCCGGAAGGGAAGTCCATCATAGAACTGGCAGAGAAAGAAGGTACACAAATAGATCAGTCAAAGATGGCAAAAGCCAACTTTGTGAAGTTCTCTGCCCAGACCCGCATGAGCGGCGTAGACCTTGCCGACGGAAGCAAGCTGAGAAAAGGGGCCTGGGATGCCATCAAAAGATGGTCGCAAAACGCCAATGGCACTTTGGAGAAGATGGAAAAAGAGGTCAAAGCCATTGCAGAAAACGGAGGTACACCCCTGGCACTGGCGCTGGACAACAAACCTTTGGGTGTCATTCAGCTGGAAGATATCATCAAGCCGGGTATACAGGAAAGGTTTGCCCGCCTGCGCAAAATGGGTATCAAAACAGTTATGGTAACCGGTGATAACCCGCTGACTGCTGCCTACATTGCCAAACAGGCGGGCGTAGATGACTATATTGCCGAAGCCAGGCCGGAAGATAAAATGTCTTACATCCGCAAAGAGCAGGAGGAAGGAAAGCTGGTGGCCATGATGGGTGACGGAACCAACGATGCACCGGCACTGGCCCAGGCCGATGTGGGCATTGCCATGAACAGCGGAACGCAGGCCGCCAAAGAAGCCGGTAATATGGTGGACTTGGACAATGACCCTACCAAACTGCTGGAGGTAGTAGAGATTGGTAAGCAGTTGCTCATCACCCGGGGAAATGTGACAACCTTCTCCATTGCCAATGATGTAGCCAAGTACTTTGCCATTGTTCCGGCACTATTTGCGGTAGCCATTCCTGGTTTTGATGCACTCAACATCATGCAGTTGTCTAGCCCTGAATCGGCCATATTATCGGCAGTGATCTTTAATGCCATCATCATTCCGCTGCTGATTCCACTGGCACTCAAAGGGGTGAAATACCGGCCCATCGGAGCTTCCGCTCTACTTACCCGCAATCTGCTGGTCTATGGGTTGGGTGGTATCCTTCTGCCTTTCATCGGTATCAAGCTCATTGATTTGCTGGTATCACTCATGGTTTCATGATTAGTGAGTAATGAATAATTTTCAATCTTCAATTTGTAATTTTTAATAGTAATGAATATAAAATCAATCGTTGTATTAGGATTTTGCACGCTACTCTTGTTTGGCGTACTTTATCCCCTGGCTATGGTAGGTGTGGGACAACTGATGCCCGAGCGAGCCAATGGGCTGCCCGTTTATAGAGGTGAAATGCTGGTCGGCTACGAAAATGTAGGACAGGCTTTCCATAGCCCGAAGTACTTCTGGGGAAGACCTTCGGCAGTAGATTATGACGCTTCTTCTACAGGAGGCTCTAACCTAAGCCCCACCAATCCGGAATATCTGGACATGGTAAAAGCCCGTATGGACAGCCTCATGAAGTACCATCCCGGACTGAACAAAGAAGACATCCCCGTGGATTTGGTTACTGCTTCAGGTTCAGGGCTGGACCCTAATATTTCTGTGGAAGCCGCCAGAATACAGGCCGAGAGAGTAGCCGAAGTGAGAGGCGTTTCTCCGGAGACTGTGAATCAGCTTATTGATGCTCACATAGAAAAACCGCTGCTGGGCTTGTTTGGTCCGGGCGACTATATTAATGTGTTGAAAATCAACCTCGCTTTGGATGAAATGTGATGATTGAAAATTAAACATTTCAAATTTAAAATTTGAGGTCATGAGTAATGAGTAGAGCCGCCGTAGAACGGAACAATGAACAAATGATTAGTGAAGAAAGACAAAGGAATATTAACCAATGAAACACGCTAATGAGTATACCAAAATGAAAAAGACACTTTTAGCAATCGTGAGTTTTTTTTGCAGCTTAGGCCTGGTGCAGGCACAGGAGGAAGAACAGCAGGGCTTCCGCTGGGAAGGTTTTGTGGACGTCTATTACGCCTACGATTTCAACGAGCCTGCCAACCACATCCGTCAGCCTTTTCTGTACAACCACAACCGCCACAATGAATTTAACCTCAACCTGGGTCTGATCAGTGGTTCCTATACCGGAGATAAAATCAGAGCCAATCTGGCTATTCAGGCGGGTACTTATGCGCAGGACAATTATAGTGCGGAAGAAGATCTGCTCAAGCATGTTTTCCAGGCTAATGTAGGCGTAGCCCTCAATGACAAGGATAACCTCTGGCTGGATGCCGGTATTTTTCCTTCGCATATCGGCTTTGAAAGTGCCATTTCCACCGAGAACCTGACGCTGACAAGATCACTGCTGGCCGAGAATTCGCCTTACTTTCTGAGTGGTGCCAAGCTTACCTATGATCCTACCGAAAGTCTTACGCTGGCTGCCCTGGTCACCAATGGCTGGCAAAGGATCGCCAGGGTAGATGACAACCAGACACCGGGAGTGGGCACGCAGCTAAACTACCATCCTACAGATGCATTCAGCATCAACTGGAGCACCTTCATTGGCAGCGATACCCCTGATGACAACAGACTGATGCGCTACTTCAACAACATTTATGCGCAGTGGCAGCCTTCAGCATTGCTGGAAATGGTGGCTGGATTTGATATAGGTACGCAGGAAAGTCTTGAAAATGGATCATCCTACCATACATGGTACACGCCTATTGTCATTGCCCGTGTACAACTGGATGAAAAACTCTACCTGGCTGGTCGGGCAGAATACTATGCCGATGAAGAGGGAGTGATCATTGACTATGGTGCTCCGGCTGGCTTCAGAACACTGGGTCTCTCTTTGAACCTGGACTATGAGGTGACAGAAAACGCCATGTTCAGAATAGAAGCCAGACATTTTAATAGCCCGGATGACATTTTTGCATCAGGAGGAAATTATACAGACGCAAATACTTTTGTAGTCACTTCACTGGCGGTGAATTTTTAAGAAAGATGATCCATGACAGAGCCGCAGAGTTCGGAACATTTTCTTGAACTGATCAAAAAATCGCGCCGGGGCAGGTTCAAAGTCTACATTGGAATGATCGCCGGTGTAGGCAAAACCTACCGCATGTTGCAGGAAGCCCATGAATTGCTCAAAGCAGGAGTTGATGTCAAAATCGGCTTCATTGAACCTCACGCCAGGGAAGAAACCATAGCCTTGACGGAGGGGCTCCCAACAATACCCAGAAAAAAAATCTTCTACAAAGGCCACGAACTGGAAGAAATGAATCTGGAAGAAATCTTAAGCATACGACCGGAAATCGTGCTGGTAGATGAACTGGCCCATACCAATATTCCGGGTAGCAGGAACGAGAAACGCTGGCAGGATGTGCTTGAATTGCTCAATGCCGGAATCAATGTAATTAGCGCTTTTAATGTACAACATTTGGAAAGTATGGTGGATAAAGTCAAAGATCTGGCTGGAATAGAAGTTAAAGAAACCATACCCGATAAGATGCTTACTTATGCAGATGAAGTAGTCAACATAGATTTACCCGCTGAAGATTTAATCAAGCGCCTGGAAGCCGGCAAAATTTATCCCAATAACCGTATACAGGCAGCGTTGGATAACTTTTTTCAGCCTGATAAAATCTTACAGCTCAGAGAGCTTGCCCTGCGACAGGTAGCCATACAGGTAGAAAAAAAAATATCTCAGAATGTACCTACGAGTCTTCGTCCGCCCACCGAAAGGTTTTTGGCCTGCATCAGCACCAATTACGAAGGGGGAAAAAAGATTCTTAGAAAAACAGCCAGAATGGCCAGTCATTATCAGGCCGAATGGATGGTTTTGTACATACAGACGCCCCGCGAACATGCGGACAGAATCAAGCTTTCGGACCAGCGTAAGTTACTACAGAACCTGCAATGGGCTGCCAAACAGGGAGCCAGAGTGATCAAGAAAGAAAGTTCGGATGTGCCTCAGACAATCTTTGATGTGGCCCAGCAGGAGAGAATCACAAACATAGTACTGGGCAGACCCAGTTTTAGTTTTTACAGGCAGCTTACCGGTAAAAACTATTTTGACAAGCTGCTTAAGAAAGTAGCCGACACGACCATAGATATTATACTTGTATTTTAATATGAAAATCAGAACAAAGCTTACCCTCATTTTTGCTGCGGTATTCTTAGTCCTTCTGGCTGTGGGCGGACTAGGAAGCTATTATCTGCGCTGGCTGGCCCAGGATACAGAGGCTATCATTCAGGACAATTACCGTACACTTACCTATATGCATGCGCTAGACAATACGCTGGACGAGCTTTTAGGACAATTGAATGCTTCTCCTACCAATGAGACACGGAAGCAGGTGAATACTTTACTTGAAGAAGGAAGAGCGCGACTTGATCTTCAACAGGAAAACATTACTGAAATGGGAGAAAATTCTCTTACTTCCAATTTGATCAGGAAGTATGAGCAACTTCAGGACAGGCTTACCTCCAACACTACAGAGATTGCGCGTACCGCTATCCGCAGTGAGTTAGTGCCCTTGATACTTGACATTAAAGATCAGGCGGCTCAAATCTATGAAGTCAATGAGGATGCGCTGCTAAAGGAAAACGAGCAGGCGGTTGAAACAGCCCATAAAGTAGTACTCTACATGACTATTTTGGTAGGGTGTACTTGTGTGCTGGGCATCTTTTTTACGGTGGGTTTTCCCAAGGTCCTCACCCGCCCTATCAAAGATTTTATCTGGGCGGTACGCGAAGTGAGTCTGGGAAATTATCAAACTAAAGTTCCCCACAACCGATACGATGAACTGGGAGACCTGGCCCGGGCCTTCAATAGTATGGCAGCCAAGTTGCAGGAGTACAAGGTAACGAATGTTTCCAGTCTGCTTTTTGAGAAGAAACGTCTGGATGCTGTCATTGACCAGATGCACGAAGCCACATTGGGCCTGGATGAAAACAAGTTTATCATTTTTGTCAATAACCGCATGCTGAACTTGTTGAACATGAACAGGGAAAAGATCATTGGGAAGTACGCGCCAGACATCGCAGTCAAAAATGATCTGTTAAAAAGCCTGATCCGTGAATTGATGATTGGCGTTGATGAATGGGAAGAGCAAGAATTTACATCCATCAAAGCTGTGGAAAATGACCAGCAAAAACTCTTTGCCAAACAGGTAGTAGATGTAGTGGATGAACCCACAGGTGAGAGCCGCAGGGTGCTGATCGGTCATGTGGTGATGCTTACTGATATTACCGAGTTTGCGGAAAGAGATGAGGCCAAGACGCACTTTATGGCTACACTTTCGCATGAACTCAAAACGCCTACCGCAGCGATACAGATGAGTGCAGACCTCCTTCAAAATACTAAAATAGGTGCACTCAATGAGGAACAGGCCTCTCTTTTGACAACCATCCGTGAGAACAATGAAAGGATGCAGCATATCATCCGTGAGATTCTGGATCTTTCCAAAATTGAAAGCGGCGCCATTGATGTGAGCAGAGTGGCTGTGGATCCTGTACAGCTTATTGACAAAGCTATTGAAGGGGTAAAGCTTTTTCTCAACGATAAGCATCTCCAAATAGAAAAAATTATTGCTTCACCCTTGGGTTTAGTCAGAGTGGATCCCCATAAGACGGTCTGGGTGTTGAACAACTTCCTGACCAATGCGATCCGCTATGCTCCTGAAAACAGCCATATCATCATCGGTGCACAACAGGACAACGGACATATCAAGATTAAAGTACAAGATCAAGGTCCTGGTATATCACCCTCAAACCAGCAAAGAATATTTGAAAAGTTCTCCCGCATTCAGGATGAGCAAAGTGAAGGCACAGGTTTGGGACTAGCCATTTCCAAAGAATTTGTCAAGGCCATGTACGGACAGATCGGAGTACAATCCGAGGAAGGACAGGGAAGTATATTCTGGATAAGCTTTCCTATCATAAAAGCTGAAATCTATGAATATATATGAACAACGATGAGTAGCTTTTCTGGAAGTATCTCTTTGCTTTTTTAGGTAAATAAAAGAAAATGAAGGGCAAAAAACCTTTGTCTCTTACCGTCATTTGTATAATCGGTATTCTGGAGGAGCTTTTGCTTTGCCGCTGATATTATCTTCTTCAAGTGGAGATAATATATATTTGAGTATCTCAACTTCAATGGGTATTACTTGAATGTTTGGACTATGGTATATGAAGAGGTAGGTAATATATATTTTACCGCCATTGCTATCATTAACCAAATTCACATTTAGATAAAATGCAAGAGAAGACTTAGCTTTCCTTACCTACTACTAATCAAGTAAATTCCTCAGGGTTATACCCTAGGGTAGTTTTTCGTAATTTTCTATTGGCTAGCTTTCTTAATATGGTTCTTCTTAATTCAGCGAACTTCGCCCGATTAGACAAATTGGCCTCCGTGACCTTATAGCAATTGGCAATAAACTATTAGGTAGAGCAATTTGATAGCAAAGCTTCAATTTCAGACCTGCCCACAAAAATATAGTCCTGCTCTTCAAGAGTTTTATCCACCCGTATCCGTTCAAGTTTTCATCAGCTTAGGATTCTTCTATTTCATAACCTTTTGGACTATTTTTGTAAATTCAGAAGCTAAATCTTTCCAATCAACTTTAAAAAGTAGAGTAGGAGGGAGGAGATGAAAAGGAAGCTTTTTTGAATAGGATTGGACCTGCTACATTTGACTGGACAGTGAGTTAAGCGTAATTCACTTAACTTAGCTGATATGAAAAAAGAAAGACGA
>NZ_JBBPHP010000034.1:0-74499 GCF_038039535.1 Catalinimonas locisalis
CTGCTCCTCTTTTCCCTCATAACATTTTAGCTCATCCTTTCAATCCAATCCTGCTTCACCAAAATTTAGGAAGAGCCGTACCTTTTCTGCACAGGACAAGTCAGCAAATGTATGGAAAATTTGATCATCGAAATCATACAGCTTTATGATATATGTCATGTCACATAAATTAAGTTGTCTTTACATTTGATAAATAGCAAAGGGTGTAAAGTCATGTCACATTTAAATTTTACCGCTGTATTTAGTAAAGCAAATTCTTTGATATGGATTGTGATTTACACTAAAGCCATAAAAAGAGTAAGCAATAAAATGGGGGCAAAAATCTGCATGAAGATTCTTTCGTATCTGATTTCAATTATAAAACCAGTAATACTCAATCAAATCACAAAGAATCCATGGAAGACAGTAATAATTTTGACCCTAATTGGTATCACACCGCTTTTTGCTCAGGAAGCAGGGGTTGAGAAGTACCATAGTAAAACAGTAGTTCTTCCATTCGCCAGCTATACACCTGAGACAAGGCTTATGTTCGGTGGGTTATTGATGTATCAGTTTAAACCAAGAGCAGCCGGAATTGAGACACGAGCTTCGCAAATCCTGTCTTCCGGGATTTATACGCTAAACCACCAACTTATATTTGAATTTCTGCCTAACGTTATTCTACCGCAAGAGCAATGGCTTTTAGATGGCACTTATCAGTATGCTTTTTTTCCAAATAACTATTGGGGCATCGGCGCATATACCCTTGATGATGATAAAGTTAATGTAGAGTATCGTAGAATTAATTTCCAGCAGACCGTCCTTAGAAAAATAGCTTCAAAATTCTACGCCGGACCCATACTTCGGTGGAGTAGACTTTCAGCTGTTGAGTTCACGGATCAAAATGATGACCAGATTCCGACTGATATGATTAAAGGAGGAAATGGTAGTTCGTTGTCTGGTATTGGTTTTACAATCCGCTGGGATAAAAGAAACAGTATTACCTATCCCACTGAAAATCACTATCTGGACCTTTCCACACTTTTTTATCCAGAAATATTAGGAACAACCCATCCTCACTTAAGTTGGCAGCTCGATGGTCGTAAATATATGGATCTCAAGAATGATAAAAACTCTGTTCTTGCCTTTCATTTTCGTCTGCGTATGACTACAGGTGAACTTCCTTTTCAGGAATATTCACTTCTCGGAGGAAGAGAGATTCTGAGGGGTTACTTCGAAGGCAGGTTTAGGGATGCAAATGCTGCTCAGGTTCAGGCTGAATTCAGGCAGCATCTTTACAAGCGATTCGGGTTAGCTGTGTTTATTGGGGCTGGTGAAGTCTGGAACAAATTTGAACACTTTAATCTGGACAATCCTAAATATGCAGGTGGCATGGGGTTAAGATTTAATTTAAATCCGGAAGACAGGAGCAATATCCGCATTGACTATGGTATAGGAAAGCATGATCGTGGACTGTATATCACCATAGGGGAAGCATTTTAAAATAAATATGCGTTAATTATTATAGAGTCATGCTCAGGAAAATTTCATTAATTTCTCTAGTTGTCTTATTGACAATCCTTCTTGTCATTATTGTAGGAATTCGTGGTGCTTTTTTTTCATATACCGACCCTTTGGAAGGATCCGAAAGTATCGCTGAATTGAAAATGATATCACTCGGTGGGATGGATCAATACATACTGATGCGTGGAGAAGATAAAACCAAACCAGTTCTTCTCTGGCTACATGGAGGACCAGGAGCAGCTCAAATGCCACTGGCTCGCTTCCTTGATAAGGAACTGGAAAAGGAGTTTGTTGTAGTACATTGGGATCAAAGGGGGGCTGGCAAGTCCAACCATAAAGGCTTTGATGAAGAAACGATGATTGTTGATCAATTCCTGGAGGATGCCCACGAACTGACCCTTTACCTGAAAAAGAAATTTGGTCAGGATAAAGTGTTTCTGCTTGGCCATTCCTGGGGTTCTCAACTGGGGATAGAGCTTGCAGCTAAATATCCGGAAGATTTCCATGCCTATATTGGTGTCAGCCAGGTGGTTGATAACTACCGGGCAAATACAATCAGCTATACATGGTTAAAAGAAAAAATTGAGCAAAAAAACGATCGGGCTGACCTGAAAAAGTTAGCAGGTTTTGGTGAACCCCCTTATACCCAACACCAGGATTTTGTGGCATACGCAATGCTTATCGATAAATATGGGGGCAATTTTGATGTTGCTATGCCCCGGTTGGCTCGTCGTGCCTTTCGTGCACCAGAATACGGTCTGTTGGATTATATGCGCTGGCTCAATGGTGCTAACCGGGGTAGCGGTAAGATGTGGGATGAAATTTATACCTATAACACCAATTTTATCAATCAAATTCCATCTTTGGATATTCCGGTTTTTTTCCTTTCCGGGAAAAATGACTACAATACACCCTACCAACTGGTAAAAGAATATTATGAAATTTTAGAGGCTCCCATGTCTGAGCTGATCGTATTTGAGAATTCAGCGCATACTCCCTTTCTGGGTGAGCCGGAGAAATTTAGCAGTGAAATCATACAAATAAAAGCTAAACTAGGATTTAAGGTCGGAAATCAAACATCATCAGACCAACTTATCGATCATTTTGAGGATCGGATACCAGTATTAATGGATCGTTATGATATTCCAGGGACCATCATTGCTCTTATTCAAAAGGGTGAGATCACTTGGTCAAATGCCTATGGGTATGCAGACCTGGAAGAAGGTCGGAAAATGAGCCCCACTGATTATTGCAGGGTAGAATCTATTTCTAAATCAGTCACAGCCTGGGGAGTGATGAAGTTGGTGGAGCAAGGAAAAATAGAGATGGATCGTCCCGTGCAGCAATATCTGAAGAGCTGGAAATTTCCTGAATCTGAATTTCCTGAAAAAAAAATAACAGTAAGACAGTTGCTCAGCCATAGTGCTGGCATGCCTTTAGGAACTATAGGGGTCCGTTATTCACCAAAAGATACTGTACCTACTTTGAAAGAAAGCTTAACTAAGGATGCTGTTCTTATTCGCGAGCCTGGCCTCTCTTTTTTCTATTCAAATACAGGATATAATTTACTTGAGTTACTGATAGAAGAGGTTACAGGACGTGATTTTGCCGAATACATGGAGAGCGAGGTTTTACACCCCTTAGGAATGCGCCATTCCAGTTTCAACTGGAGTGAAGATTTTGATCCTCCGGTTCCTTTTGGCTATGATCTTTATGGAAATTCTATACCAGTTTATATCTACCCTGATAAGGCCGCCGGTGGGCTTTTTGCTACCATAAAGGATGTTGCTACTTTTGTTACCGCTGGTATGACAGACTTTTCAAGTACTGGCATTAAAGTGTTGAATACTCGGAGAATCAATGAACTCTATACTCCTGTTGTGAAAGTGCCAGGGTTCTATGGTCTTGCTTTTAACTCTTACGGATTTGGACACTTTATAGAGACCCTTCCCAATGGTAAAAAGGCCGTTTCTCACGGAGGTCAGGGTTCTGGTTGGATGACGCATTTTTATTCAGTTCCTGAAATTGGGGAGGGAATAGTGATTTTTACCAATAGCCAAAGGAGCTGGCCATTTTTTGCTCATGTATTTCAAGACTGGGCAGAGGGGCGCGGAATATCTTCTGTAGGAATGGGAAACATCATCATAGCGACTAAAGCAGTATGGGTATTAAGCGGACTAATATTTTTGGCTGTAGTGTGGCAACTATGGCAATTGGTTCTTGGCATAGTTACCGGTAAACGTAGGTTTGCTCCACTTGCAATCAAATTCCGACTATTGAGGTTAGTTCAATTCACTTTATCTTTGATTTTGAGTTCAGTCCTTATTTGGGCTGTAAACCAGGATTATTTATTTCTTACTTCGGTCTTTCCGATTGCTTCCGGTTGGTTTGGATTTTCTATTTTTCTTTTTGCTATGCTGCTATTGCTTCTAGTGTTGTTTCCATACAAGAAGCAGGAGTACTACTCAAGTAATTAATCATGCTTGTTCACAACAACCTATAGTAATGAAAATAGTGCATAAGCCCACCCTGGTGATCATAGTAGTTATAGTTGCGATTTCTGCCTATTTCGTAGGTAATTTTACCACATTTCCTGGCAGAATCGTTACACCCTGATTATGAGCCAACAGTAGATAACGAACGCTCGACCTTCCTTGAAGGAGTAGCCTATCGACATGCTGGCACGGCACCATTGCTAGAGCTGAAAGGTAGCTACTATGAGATGGGTTTACAATACGGTGTCCTTTTGCGACCAGAGATTCTGGAGGCTCTTAAAGCTTACAAAAAAGTCTTAACCTGGACAGCGAAGGATATGGGTATTCCCCTGCCAATTTTGACTGCTATCTTAAAATTCCGGTCTAAAAAGATGGCCAATCTATTGCCTCAACGCTTTCACGAGGAAATTAAGGGAGTATCCCACGGTTCGGGTATCCCTGAAGATGCAATCATGATGGTCAGCTTGTTGTATGATATTTATATGAGTAACGGCTGTACCGGTCTGCTTATGCGTACTTCGGATGGCAAGATTATTCATGGGCACAACCAGGAACCTTATGGTTTTGGATACGAGGGGCTTCTTGGAACTTACACTGTTGTGGTTCGGTATAATCCGGTTGGATATAATGTTGTAACCCATATTGACCCGCCCCTCTTTTTAGGAGTAGAGACTGGCTATAATAATAAAGGTTTGACTTATACAGAGGAAACATATAGTATCCGTAAGCCAAATCCTGACGGCTTCCCTATTGTTTATTTAGCTAGAATAGCACTGGAAGAGTCTGCTACACTTGAAGAAGTTTGGCAGCTTACCAGCAAATTTTCTGTAGCTGCCTCCGGAGGAACGATATGGAGTGATAGAGATACAGGGAGAGGAGCGCGTATCGAACTTCTACCTACTGCGAGAGCTTATCAGGAACTTGGTGGTACCATCCTTTGGGATTTTAACAATATTGTGGATTCAGAGCTTGCTGAGCAACAACATCCACGAAGCAATCTGGCGGGTTTTAATAAGGATAGAGAACAGTTGGCAAATGCTTTTCCCCAAAAAAATGAATATACTATGCTTGATGCGGTTGCCTTTCTGAGGTCTCGCTACGCCCAGGATGGAAGTGATTATACCTGGCTAGGTACCCGCAGTGCGATAGCCAATGCCTGGGGGCAGCAGATGGTCATATTCTCTCCTGATGGGAACGGTTTTTATATGGCTTTAGGGAAGCGTTTTGCTGCACTTAGAGCAGTTTACCATTTCGGTGAAGACTTTTCTGAGCGACCCGCCCTTTTCATGGAGGCAATCCCTATCAGTAAAATCATTGAAGAAGCTGCTAAAATCAATACAAGTCTGATGAGTAGAGCAGACAGACTTCAAGCTTATATGAACTTGGCTCAAACATATCCTGAAGATGCTAATAGTTACTTCCTGGTATCCTATGAGAGTTTTCAACAAAGCCGCTGGGAGTCATTTACCTTTTATGCTGAACGAGCCTACAACCTTGCACCATCCGTACCCGAATTCAGGTTGTATGCAGGTTTAGCAGCCTATCATGAGAGAAATTTTGAGAAAGCCATAGAATATTTAGAGGGTATTAATTATTTAAATTTTCCTTTTTCAACTTCTATTCCAACCCTCTCCATGAATAAAACCAAATTGTCTCCTGAACAGGAACTTTACCGATTGACAGCTCTTTCAAGAGCGTGGACTGCTCTTGATCCACAGAGGTCAAACCAATACGACGCAGAAATTCAGGTTATTCTAGAAAATTACGAAGCTGTCATTTATTATGATAGAAATATTTTAGCAAAATTAGATGAACTTGACCATAAGTGAATCGAGCTAAAATAAGACGATCGGTGAAATAATAGTGTTATGATATATGAATTTCTTTATTGTACATTTTTTACGCATTCCCATCTAATTTCAACAAAGAGAGGAACACAAAATGAATTATGGATGGATGAATAGATCGAATTTGACCGAGGAGAGAAGATAAGAACAGGTATAAAGCTTGGTTAATTTAGAGAGTATATTTTGTACTATAATGGGCTATTTGGTATTTTTAGCCCTGTCCTTTTCGCTAATACGAATTAGTTTCATTTATACAAAGAACTTAGGTGAGCTGATCGGTGAACTGACAAAAATAGATTATATAAGATGTTGAAATAGAGGGATTTATAAATAAGGTTATCGTCCAGTCACCCTGACTTGGTACAAACCAAATCTTATCAAAACCCTCTAAATTGTATGTTTAGAGGGTTTTTTGGTTTTAATGCCCTCCACAACATTCAATTTTTCTCAATACTTAGCGGACGCCGCGGGTGAACTATTCGGTGACCTTTTTTACATTCGCAAAGAGGTTACCAAAAAAAAACACTATAACTTATTGATATACAGTAATTTATATTGATGTATCTTGATTTATTTTGATGTTTTTTGACGCCTTTCAACATATGAAGTGTACCCATTTTTCAATAGAAAATAATAAATCAATTCAAATTCATTAAAACTAGAGGTTATTCCGAAATTGGTAGTGGATCAAATTAATTGGAAGGAATGAAAAAGAGGACAACATGTTATTTTAGAAAAAACCGGGCGCCGGGCGCATGAACTCTAATACACATTGCCCTCATCACTCCACGATGGATGTAATACAACGAAAATTATCAGAAATGGTCATTGCCCTCATACCGGAAAACAGAAATTTATCTGCAAGAAGTGTAAGGCATATTTCGTGGAGCATGGTCAAGATTGGTTCATTGACCAAGAGGAAAGTAAAATGATTGACCGGCTACTATTAGAAAAAAATATCCGCAACTTATGTCATCTCTGGAAGAAATCGTTGTGATTAGTTATGGCATACAAATGAAGAAAGATCTCACCAGAGGAATTCTTAATGTACAAGCTGACGAAATAGCCAAATATAAGCCAGCAGTGGTTCGGATATTTTAAGAAGCGCTGTGCCCAGTATGCAGGTAGGTTATGCTACGTACGCCAGAGGGTGAGCTGATTTTCAAGTTCGTTAAGATTCCTCTCTGGCCACTTATTGTTCTTGACGGTATAATTTTCAGAGGAGATCTTGCAGAAATCAACCCTGGCGTTATTGAAAGTGGTGTGGATGTATAAAAGACGCAAGCTCAGCAGCTATCCAGGGTTTACAGGCTACCAATGGTGTGGTCATTTTTACTACCAAGAAAGGTAAGATGCACAAGCCGTGGATAAATGTCCGTTCCAGAGTAGGCTAGTGAGCGGAGCAATGCTTATCAACACCTTTAAAAGAGGTGATGAAGTATTCAACTGGATAACTGATATGAATACATAACCAGTACGGCCACTGTACCCATGGTAACAATTGGAGAGAAGTAGGAATAAACATCGTATGTTTTATAAATTTAAAAGTAACTTAGAGCCTGCCGACAATTTTAAAGGTCAGCAGGTTTATATTTTTATCATATGTCAAACTTTTTGTCCGCTCTTTTCCTGGATAGGGAGGTCAAAAGCATAAACTTGAAAAATTATACTATGGAAACAACCAGAAGAACTTTTTTAAAGAATACGGCCATGGCAGGGTCAGCAGCAATTGTAGCACCAACCATCATCCCATCCAGCGCTTTTGGAGCAAACGACCGTATCAATGCAGCAGTATTGGGTCTCAATGGCAGAGGCAAAAACCATGTAAGTAGCTTCATGGCACAGGAGAATGTAGATCTCAAGATTCTTTGCGACCCCGATATGAATGTTCTTAAGGAGCGTCAAAAAGAATTTAAAGAAAAATATAGCAAGGATGTGGAGCTTGAGCAGGACTTGCGCCGCGTTTTTGATAACAAAGATATTGATGTGGTGAGTCTGGCCACCCCTAATCACTGGCATGCTTTGGCCACGATATGGGCTTGTCAGGCCGGAAAAGACGTATATGTTGAAAAACCTGGCTCTCATAATATATGGGAAGGTCGTAAAATGGTTGAAGCTGCCAACAAGTATGATAGAATCGTTCAGCACGGTGTACAACTGAGAAGCTCTCCTGCCATCAATGAAGCTATCGGACTTTTGAGAGATGGGTACATTGGTAATGTATATATGGCACGGGGCCTGGTTTTCCGTTGGAGGGGTGATATTGGAAATCATGGTACTTCACCTGTTCCAGAAGGTTTAGACTATGACCTGTGGACAGGTCCAGCGCACAAAGAGCCATTTACTAAGGATCTTGTGCACTACAATTGGCACTGGCATTGGGATTATGGCAATGGTGATGTCGGCAACCAGGGAATTCACGAAACTGATCTTTGTATGTGGGGACTGGATGTGGGATTTCCTACTAAAATTACCTCTATGGGGGGCAAGTTTCTTTGGGATGACAGCAAAGAGACACCGGAGGTACTTTCCTCTGTATATAAATACCCTGATGAAGGGAAAATTATTCAATTTGAAGTACGTCCATGGTGTACTAATACCGAAGAAGGTGTAACGGTAGGAAATATTTTTTATGGAGATAAAGGAATACTGGTCGTAGATGGCTATGATAAGTATCAAACTTATTTAGGAAAGGAAAGAGAGCCGGGCAAATCAGGAGATGATGGTATGGCTTCAGGTACTGGCATGGATCGGGGGGCCGGAGGTACAGATGGTCATTTTGCCAATTTTATTGAAGCAGTGCGCAAACGTGACAAATCCATTCTAAATGGCCCGGTAGAAACTGCACATCTTGCCTCTGGATTAGCACATCTTGGTAACATTGCTTATCGCCTGGACCGTGTGCTGACATTTGATCCCAAAGCTGAAACTTTTGTAAATGATCCTGAAGCAGATAAAATGTTGACCAGAGATTATCGGGAAGGTTTTGTAATTCCTAATGAAGTGTAATTGTAAGTCGGAAGCCAGAAGTTATAGAGAAAGACTTCTGGCTATTTAAACTTTTCTATTAGATTTATGGTAGAAACAATAATATTCCTGTAAGAAAGAAATCACCAGTGTATGATATTGAGAATCATGCTTAATGCATAATTTACTTAGTATGCTGTTGTTGATATTTAAAAGAATTTTCTATTAACTTCAGATTATTTTACCACTAATTTTCACTGTTTTTGCACACTGGCTAGCTTTCTTGAATTCATTCTTCTTAATCCAGTGAACCTTGCCCCATTAGACAAAGTGGCTCCAGTAACTTCGTAGCGACTAGCGATACATCAAATCTTTTTATAGAGCGTTAGAATTCTAGTAATTGAGTATTTTGATATTGTCTAGCATAACATTTCATGTTTAACTTATATATTCGTAAATTAAACATGTATTATACATGACTTGAATCTGGTATGTGATTGAGCATGATATAAAAGGAAAAATGTTATTGATCAATTTTATTTATTTCTACAACAAATTTGTCCAATTCTACATAATTAGGTGACATAAATAGTTTTAAAGAATCAATATTTATTCTGAGTCAATAAGTGAGTATGACTAAGTAATGAAATTTGCCTTTGTAATGAAAATATTATTGGGAGTGAAGAGATGGCATATTTACTCAAACCATAAATAATTAGTTTCTATGGCAAACAGTGTACAAATTGAAAAAATATCTTTCAATAGTATTGAGAACATGAATCAGCTTATTTCAGGTATAAACCTTGATTCTGTTCAACTTAATGCTGATGGAACGCCAAAAGGAGAAATGTTACAAGTATCGGCACCAGAGATACAAGTTGGGTTCGGCCAGTTAAATGCTGAGTTCCGTTCCAAGGGTATCATGCACACGGATAAAGTTACTCTGGGCATCAATTTATGTTCAGAAGCAAAAATCTTACAATGGGGCCATTTATCTATGCCCGGTGATGTTTTCATTTTTCCTCCCGGAGTTGAACAAGATGCTGTTTCCATAGGAGAAATATATTTTGCAACTTTAACCATCAGTATTGATTCACTTATCAAATATGGAGCAAGAGATATGCTATATGGAGATAAAGGCTTATGGGAACATCCATATCTGTTTAGGACATCACCTGAATTATATACTGTCCTGCGTAAGACACTGATGCACGTAGAATCACAACTTAGGTACCCGGATTTTGCTTTGTCTGACAAGCAACTAGCATCTTTTCAATATGATTTAGTAGAATCATTTCTTTGTGGAATTGTGTATGATGAAAAACGTTGTGTTAAAAAGCATACTCTTTCTCATGCTCAAATTGTACGGCAGGCGGAAGATTGGATGGAAGGGAGGATAGCGCAATCTATACATATAGCAGACTTATGCAATGCTTTAGATATATCCAGAAGAACTTTGCAGAGGGCATTCAAAAATACGCTTGGTATGGGGCCTGCCCATTATCTTAAACTCAAGCGTATGTCAGCAGTAAGAGCTGAGCTAAAAAACTTGGACCCTGCCATAACTACCGTTACTGATGTTGCTATGAGTTACGGATTCTGGGAGCTAGGCCGTTTTGCTGTAGAATATAGACGCATATTCAATGAAAAACCATCTGAGACTCTATACGGCTACTTTTAACCTCATATCGTATTGAATATTTTACGTAAACTTTAGATATGGTTCAAACAACTATACTTTTGATACTTACAAAACTGTGATTGATTTTTTTACTTGGCACATTTTGCATAGTAGGCTTAGAATATTAATTGTACCTTGGTTCTATATTTATAGATTAGGCTTTTTCAGAAATAAAAAGTCATAGTATACATTTTGTCAATTTGACCCATGTATATACCGACATCAAGTAAATTAACTTACTTGAAGTTGTTTTTTTATTGTTATAGTCTTAAAGATGTTTCCTCTAGAAGAGTAACCTAAAGTAGATAACGCTTAATGGTATACGTATTGCCGAAGTGCTGAATTAACATTAATGTAAACTATAGTTCTGCCCAAGTTTCCTCTCAGTTATTTTAATTAGGTAAAGAAAAATGAAGTTGATTGTTGTGAGTCAATTAAACTACAACAATTTAAAAATACTTGAATTATTGTGTCCAAAAGAAAAATCAAAGCCAGTGATGAATATTAAGATTTAGCCAGAAAAAGATAAAATTATGAAAAGAGTGTTTATCTCTATTCTATTGGGTGTTGTTGTATTAGCCCTGGTTGGTTTTGTTGCCTTTGAAGTAAGCCCGTGGCCTTATGCACTTTTGATTCGTAAAGCATTTACTGAAGGAGCAGAAAAGACCAGTTCAGCACTGGAAAAGCACGTGCCTGAGGGTATAACAGCTGTCCTCAATGAGCAATATGATAAAAATGATTCCGATGCATTTCTGGATGTATATTTTCCTACTGCTATTGAACAAACGCAAGACTTACTTCCTGCTATCGTTTGGGTGCACGGAGGGGGATTTGTTTCAGGCAGTAAAGAAGAAGTGGCTAATTATTGCAAAATACTCGCCAGTAAGGGGTATACAGTTGTTTCAGTGAATTATTCCATTGCACCTGAAGAAACATACCCGACCCCTGTACGGCAAACTAATGCTGCTCTTGCCTATTTGGCGCAACATGCTCAACGGCTTCATATTGATGCTGCTCACTTCATCCTGGCCGGGGACTCTGCGGGTGCGAACATTGTAGCACAGCTTGCCAACATTCACCATCTGCCTTCATATGCTGCCCTAATGAATATTGCACCTTCTATTTCAGGCTCTCAGTTAACAGGTCTTATACTATTTTGTGGTCCTTACGATATTCACGAAGATGCACTTAGGGGAGAGTATGGTAAATTCCTGGAAGCCATGCTTTGGGCATACAGTGGCAGTAAAAACTTTATGAACGACCCGGATTTTGCTACCATTAAGATCATTGAATATGTTACCGACTCTTATCCTCCAGTATTTATTTCTGCAGGTAATGCTGACCCTTTGCTATTATATTCTAAGGATATGGCCGAAGCACTTAACAGCCATGGTGTACAGGTAGAAACACTTTTTTTTCCATCTGATTATACTCCCGCGCTGCCTCATGAATATCAATTTAACCTAGATACTGATGCAGGTCAGTTAGCACTTGATCGGGTGCTGACGTTCTTGTCGGGTCTTGATTTGAAACCTAAATGACCAAAATATAACTACTTAGAAAAATCCTAACCTTTTAATTTTTTCCATCATGAACACCTTATCATTAAAAACGGCAGTGAACTCAGTAAAACACTGGTACATTCCTCTTGTTGTCGGCATCTTATTGATATTGGTTGGAATTTATGTGTTTACCACACCAACAGCCTCATATCTGGCTTTGTCAGTAGTTTTTAGCTTGTCTTTTCTAGTATCAGGTATTCTGCAAGTCATCTTTTCAGTTGCTAACAGGCAAGAGATAGACAGTTGGGGGTGGTACTTAGCTGGAGGAGTTCTCTACACTTTAGTGGGCATCTTATTGCTAGCACGGCCTGAAATATCATTGGCAACCTTACCTTTTGTGGTAGGTTTTTTTGTGCTATTCCATTCAGTCAACGCTCTTGGCTGGGCCTATGACTTAAAAAATATGGGTATTATTAACTGGGGTAACATAGCAACAGTAAGTGTTTTAGGGATTATTTTTTCTTTTATTCTACTTTGGAACCCTTTGTTTGCGGGCCTTTCCCTGGTTTTTTGGACAGGCATAGCATTTGTATTTGCCGGGAGCGGTGCCATAATGGTTTCTTTAAAACTGAAAAAAATAAAGGATCTACCCAATAAGCTTTCCGATGAGCTGAAAAGCCGTATCAAAAGTGTAACCAGAGAATACCAGGAAATGATGAGCCAAACTACGGCTAAACAACCTCATTAGCAAAGATTGACAAAGGGGAAGCCGAAAACACACAGAGTAGGCGCTAATTCTATACGTTATTTGCAATGACAAGCCTTATCATCGCAATTATTGAACGGAAAGCTCAGGCCATTGAAATTCTCAAGGATATAAAGCAGAATTGAAAAATACCAAAGCAAAACCAGCTCCCTGAAAAAGCAACTGGAACAATTTGAGCATCAATAAAATGCTTTTCTATCTCTCAAACTGTAGGGAGAACGCCATCCCGATGTAGGAGTAATACGATAGACGGTGTATATGATACGCGGATAGATTTACAACTCTGTAGCAATACTCATCATTGTTCTAACCTAACTTATCATCAAAATGAATAAAGATACACTCGGAAAAAACAGGAGGAATTTTATCAAAAGAGCCGGTGCTACCGGCTTAGGTGTGCTGACTGCCACCGCACATCATACTGCTTCTGCTGAGCAATTTGGCTATTCATCCAAGCCCTCTGACGAAAAATTTTTTCCTAACGACTTTTTATGGGGCACTGCCACTGCTGCCTATCAGGTAGAAGGAGCAGTGAAGGAAGATGGGCGTGGTGTTTCTATATGGGATACTTTTGCCCATACACCCGGAAAAATCAAAAACGGAGCCAATGCAGACGTGGCAGTTGATATGTATCACCGTTATAAAGAAGATGTACAACTGATGAAGGCTCTGGGGGCACAGACTTACCGATTTTCCATTTCTTGGCCCCGAGTATTTCCTGAGGGAGTAGGTACTCCTAATCCAAAAGGTTTAGACTTTTACAACCGCCTAATAGACGAACTGCTTACTCATGACATCACGCCCTTTGCTACGCTTTATCATTGGGATTTACCTGATTATTTGCAAACTACTTATGGTGGATGGCAGTCCAAGAAAACTTCCGAAGCTTTTGCCAACTATGCAGGCTATGTAGCCGAAAAACTGAGCGACAGGGTGCGCCATTTTTTTACAATAAATGAGATGTTTACCTTCGTTGAATGGGGGCACGGAACGGGATTATTAGCTCCCGGGCTGAAGTTACCACCCGGAAAATTAAACCAGGTTAGACATCATGTAGTATTGGCACATGGCCTTGCGATGCAGGCCATCAAGACCAAAAGTAGGCAGGGTACCCAAGCAGGACCGGCTGAAAATATTACCAATGCGGTGCCTGCTTTTGAAACACCAGAAAATATAAAAGCAGCGGAGATAGCCACCCGGGAATTGAATGCCGGATACCTCACTGTGATGCTGGAAGGAAAATACACTGACGCCTTTCTGGAGTCAGCTGGAGCTAATGCTCCTCAATTTACTGATGAAGAATTAAAAATCATAGGCACGCCTACCGACTTTGTTGGTATTAATGTATACATGCCCAGCCATTATGTGATGGCGAGTAGCAATGCACAGCAATATGAATTATTGCCTTTTTCAAAAATCCATCCCAAAATGGCATCACCCTGGCACCTTATCGGGCCTGAAGCTTTGTATTGGTCGCCAAAGCATGTACAAAAGTTATGGGGGGCAAAATCCATTTACATCACCGAAAATGGTTGTGGAGCCGGAGATGAACTGAGAGATGATGGAAAAGTGTATGATACCGATCGCATCATGTTTTTGCGTAACTATCTTACCCAGCTACAGAGGGCGATTCAGGAAGGAGTACCTGTAAAAGGTTACTTCCACTGGAGTCTTATGGATAACTTTGAATGGGTAGGAGGATATGAAACCCGTTTCGGGCTGTATTATGTAGACTATTCAAATCTCAAACGCATACCAAAGTTAAGTGCTTCCTTTTTTAAGGAAGTAGTTACTGCTAATAAAGTGGTTTGATCCAGAGTAGTAAAAAAATTCTTCAAGAGATAGGTTAAGGATTTACTTCCTAATCTGCTTCTGCTATAAGCCATTAAAATTTTTTTTACAGCCCGTTACCTACATGTATTTAAAGATAAACTTATACCCTCGCTTTTCTGTCATCAGTATACTGGTTTGTGTTTCCATAAGCGTCTATGCCCAGATTCCTTCTTTACCTCCAGATGAAGAGAGTGATGTACACTTTTATGGTAGCGGTTTACTCATTAAGGAAACAAAAAATGCTTCTTTAAGCGTAAGCTTGTTCGGTACTACTAGGTATCTGAACCAAAGAGGGCTAGAGGATTCTTATACATTTGCTGATGGAAATATTATTTCACTGGATAAACGGAATGACGTTCAGTTTCAGAAGGTAATGCTTTACTTTAAAGGTTGGTTGTATAATCCTAAATTTCGTTACCTTTTTTATGCATGGACTTCTAACACTAACCTTGGATTGGGTGCCCAGGTGGTAGTGGGAGGTAATTTCCAGTACGAGATCAAACCTTACCTTGATGTGGGTGTGGGCATTGGAGGATTACCCAGCTCGCGTGCTATGTATGGGCAATGGCCTGGCTGGTTAAGGCAAGATGCCCGTCCTATGGCCGAAGAATTTTTTAGGGCATCGTTTACTACCGGAATATGGGCACAGGGAGCAATTACTGACAATATTTTCTATAAAACTATGCTGGGCAATAACCTCAGCCAGTTGGGGGTAGATGCCGGACAATTGGACAATGATTTTGATAGTTTTTCAGCAGCGTTGTGGTGGACAACAGGAAACTTCGGTCGCTACGCTCCCTATGGAGATTACGAGCACCATGAATCATTAGCTACTATGCTGGGTGCTGCCTACACCCGTAGCAATGAAACACCGCAAAGCCAGCCAGGCACAGAAGACCCGGAAAACAGCCAGATTCGTCTGTCAGATGGAAGAACCATTTTTAACAGAGGAGTATTCGGCCCCGATGTGCAGGTAACCAAAGCCACATACCAGATGAATTCTATCAATGGAAGTGTGAAATACCAGGGATTTTCCGCATCGGCTGAATATTACTTAAGGTGGGTAAGCAACTTCAGGACGAATAATAATGCACCTGTGGATCATTTATTTGACAGTGGTTTTTATCTGAAAAGCTCCTATATGCTGGTAAAAAAAACGCTCATGGGATATGCCTTTGGGTCTAAAATCTTTGGTGAATATGGAGATCCCTATGAGTTAGGACTTGGAGTCAACTGGTATGCGTTTAAGGATAAATCTTTCAGGATAAATACTGAGCTCATACATGTTGATAATTCTCCTGTTGGCTATTTCAGTTATCCTATGGTGGTGGGTGCTCAGGGTGTCATCTTCATGCTTAATCTAGAACTGTTCTATTAAATGAAGTAAACGGTATCCAACTTGTCAATTATGATATTTTCCAAACTGATACACACTTTAAATTCGCATATACTCATGAGAATTTTACGTATACGAACCCTTCTCTGCGCAATAGTGATGATGCTGACTTTTTTTTGTGCACTACACGCCCAGGAAGATGCGCCAAAACACAGTATGGAAATCTACGGCCATATCATGTTGGATGCAGGCTATAATTTTGATCAGGTTGATCCGGATTGGTTTGATATAGTTCGCCCAACTCGTCTGCCAGCCTTTGAAAACCAGTATGGTACGGATGGTAATGTCTACTTCTCTGTGCGTCAAACCCGACTTGGTTTCAAAACCTATTCAGAAACACCATTGGGAGAACTGTTTACTTTTTTTGAATTTGAAATGTTTGGCACAGGGGCTGATGCCGGGCAAACTACCTTCCGTTTGCGGCATGCATATGCTGAACTCGGACAAATAGGGGTAGGGCAATACTGGAGTCCTTTTATGGATATTGATGTGTTTCCAAATACACTTGAATACTGGGGACCCAATGGTATGGTACTTTTCCGTAATGTACAATTTCGTTACATGCCCATTCAAGGGGATACCCGGTTGACAATTGCGTTGGAAAGACCAGGCGCCAGTGCCGACCAGGGGATATATACTGATAGAATTGAGCTGGAAGGGGTATCATTCAGGTTTCCCTTACCCGATCTTTCCGCAGAGTACCGCCAGGCCACAGATTGGGGGTATATGGAAGTAGCGGGCATGTTGCGAAGTATAAGATGGGAAGATCAGAATAACGATGGTATTGATCTAAGTGGTAGTGCCGTAGGCTGGGGAATAAATTTAAGTACAAATGTCAATATTGGGCAAAGCAGTGTCTTTAAAGGTCAGGTGGTGTATGGTGAAGGGGTAGAAAACTATATGAATGATGCTACAGCGGATATTGGTATTGAGAATACTGATGATGCTGCCGCTCCGGTAGAAGGAGTAGCGCTCCCTATGTTGGGGATTGTAGCTTTTCTGGATCACCGCTGGAATGAACGTTTTACCTCATCTGTCGGATATTCATTATTTGACATCAACAATTCGAATGCACAGTCCGATAATGCTTTCTCCAGTGGTAGCTATGTACTAGCAAACTTGTTGTTTTACCCGGTGGAAAGAGTAATGGCTGGTGTTGAGTATCAATGGGCACACCGAGAGAATTTTAATGATGGATGGAGTACCTCAATGACTAAAATTCAATTCTCTTTCAAGTACAATTTCACTCATACCTTCTTCAAAAATTAAATTTTATTAAACGACTACATTTATGAAAAGGCTAACTTATTTATCCGGCGTAGTGATGATGTTTATCATGTTGTCCGCTTCAACTGTCTCATGGGCACAGACAAAAAAGGGAAAAAACCTTACCCAGGAGGATATGCCATATCAGGCGGCCATTGACCATGCCTATGAAAAATATAAAGATCTACAAGAAGGCAAAAACGCCGATTATATCAAAGAACTGGCTACCGTAGATCCCAATATCTATGGTATAGCCCTTGTTACCACCGAAGGTGAGGTATTTACCAAAGGCGACCTTGATTCTCATGTTTCTATCCAATCCATATCCAAAGTGTTTACACTGGCCAGAGTAATTGAAGAACAAGGGCCTAAAGCAGTAATGGATAAAATAGGCGTTGACGCTACTGGACTTCGCTTTAATTCAATTATTGCGATTGAACTGCAGAAAGGCAAGGAGATCAACCCCCTCGTTAATCCTGGAGCGATTGCAGCCACAAGTTTGGTCAGTGGTGCAGATTCGGCGGCAAAATGGCAGAATATTCTTCAGACTCACAGTGATTTTGCCGGAAGACAATTAGAAGTGAATCAGCCTGTCTACATCAGCGAAGCTGGCGACAATCTTCGCAACCAAGCTATAGCGCACTTATTAGATGCCTACGGCCGTATGTATTTTGACCCTGCACAGGCCACTGATGTGTATACCAAACAATGCGCCATCAATGTAAATGCCAGGGATCTCGCTGTGATGGCAGCTACTCTGGCCAGTGGAGGTACCAATCCAGTAACTAACAAGAAAGTGGTGTCTTCCGAAACTGCTGCGCTTACCATGTCAGTGATGGCTACTGCGGGTTTGTATGACGACTCCGGCCAGTGGCTTTATGCAGTTGGTCTACCTGGCAAAAGTGGGGTGGGGGGAGGTATCATTGCTGTGTGTCCGGGTAAATTTGGCATTGCGGTAATTTCTCCCCCACTTAATGAGGTAGGGAACAGTGTTAAAGCCCAGAAGAGCATTTTTGAAATTGTACGTGAACTTGGAGTACATCCCTATCTAGTGAAGGATACAAATAACTCAGAGGAAGAAGTAAGAAATGAATAAAAAAATCAACTTTATCAAGTAGCTATCTACCTGTTGGCCTTTGTCTGCATTGTTACTCACAGAGGTTAACAGGTTTTTAGAAACCCTAACCCAATGAATTATATGAGTACTTGGAAAAAATTCTTTTTGCCCATGGCGATAGGTAGTTTTCTGTTAATCAACCATAGTCTTCTAATGGCGCAACAAACTACCCAGAGTAGTTCTTATTTGTTCAACGATAGTCACTTTCATCTGACCAATTATATACAGGAAGGAACTGAGATCAGTAAATTTTTGGAGATTATGGGAGATAAGGTAGGGAGAGTCGCATTGTTTGGCATACCCTTACAGCAAATGCATTCTTATGATAATTCCGGTTCATTCAGGCCCACATACTATTTGCAAAGTGATGCCCCCTTATATTATTACTCCTTTACCGACGCCTTCATCGCGATGGCTTACAAGTCACTTTCCTCTGAACAACAGAAACGGTTTGATCCTATGATTACCGGATTTAATCCGGCCGATATGTATGGTGTAGATCATATACGACGGGTACTACGAACTTTTCCGGGTGTTTTCTCAGGCATTGGAGAATTTACTATTCACAAAGAGTTTGTTTCTTCCAAAGTAGCTGGAGGTGTGGCAAGCCTTACAAATCCTGCATTGGATAGTATATTACACTTTGCAGGTCAGGCTGGTTTGCTGGTACTTCTCCATTGCGACATTGATCAGCCCTTTCAGGCAGCCGGAAATGAACCCATATATCTAACTCAGATGAGAGATCTTATCAGCAGACACCCTAATACTACCCTTATCTGGGCACATACCGGACTGGGTAGGGTAGTGCATCCCGTACAAAGCGGTACGTCTGCTAATTCACCTATTAATCCGAATCATCTTGAACTTTTGGAAAAAGCAGTTAGCTATCCCGAATTTGATAATCTTTATTTTGATATCAGCTGGGATGAGGTTGCTAAATACATTGTTGCTTCGCCGGAATCGATCAGTAAGTCTGCGGCACTGATTAACGCCCATCCCGAACGTTTTCTTTTCGGTACAGATGTAGTAGCGCCTGCTAATGAAGAAGTATATATGAGAGTCTACAGGATTTACCAACCTTTATGGGAGGCACTCACTCCAAAGGCTCGTGAATTGGTGACCCTAGGTAACTACGAACGTCTCTTTGATGATGCCAATAAAAAAGTACGTGCCTGGGAGGATAAACATTTGAATCGCTAGAAGCACTTCTGCTCCTGATAGGAGTGGTAATCACGCGCTGAATAGCGCTAAAATAAGTCTATAGAAAGAGTGATTTGAAGGTAATAAATTAATTGCACATAAATAGGAACTTGTCTTTTCATGTTTAAGATTATCTCAAAACCCTGCTTTTGCGGAAAGTAATGGTTGAAGGAATAATGCTTTTATCTATTAAGCTGTTTTTAAAACACCAGGACATCCATCACAGCCTGATGGGCCGTACTAGTGTATTTCGCCCGGCAAAGATTGTAACAACAGCATAATCTCCTTTAAGGTTAAAGCAAAAGCTGTATCACCGAATTATCCACTAAACTCACTACAAAAGGAGAGAGGTCAAATGTTTTTATATTAGATTTATTTCAATATTTTTAGGTATTACATGTTGAGTATTACACCAAACAAATGTGAAAATGTAAAGTGTTGATATCCAAAGTATTCAGCTATCAAAATAACGATCACAATAAATGATAACATAGTGATAATTAAAAGATAAGAATTATGTGATCAATTTTATTGAATTTAGATTAGGGTGAGCCGTAGCTTGTTTGAAGCTCAAGCCACGATAGCGAATTTTTATAAAATCTTAATTTCTCTTAGTTAACCATAAACTTATATTCTGGTATCGCTTATTACAAATTCATAAAAGTCTTTTTCAATTAAACCTCATTCTCAATGAGTTCAGTATTTATAATAGGCATTATCGGTGTAGCTTTTGGGTTGTTTGCTGCCTACCTGTTATTCAACAGAATAATTAAAAATCCCAATGTTTTAAATATTCTTCCCTTCGTATTTATATTAAGTATTTCCTGGATTTTATTGGTCAATACTTTGAATGCGAGCGGGTACATTGTATATGTTCCCCATCTGTTCAGAACGGCATTACCATTATGCTTTTGCTTAGGCCCTATTTCCTATCTCTACATTAGAGCGTATATAAGAAAAGAAAAAAAGTTAGCCGCTATCGACATTTTACATTTTGTACCCACCCTTATTGCTTTTGCCGATACACTTCCCTTTCTACTGCAAAGTGCAGATGAAAAAAAAGTGTTAATTCAGGAATATATTCTCAATAATAACGCGCTGCTCAAATGGCAGGAAGGAACATTTTTTATGTCTCTGTTACCCTGGATTGTTTGCATTTATGGTGTTATATATATATTATTTTGTATCAAAGAAGTATACAGGTATTCTCTAGCTATTGAACAAAAAAAGTCAATTTTAACTCTTCCAGAATTCAAATGGTTAATTTCTATCATTATCTGTGATATCATCATCACCTTGGCTTTTTTATGGTCATTAGCTACACGACTTGAGGACCCCTTAGCTTTTAATTCCTTCTCATTAATTATTGCTACTACATTTTTAGCTTTAAACTTTACGCTTTATCAGACGCCTTACATACTATATGGTATTAGAGTGACTCCTGAAGCTTTATCCAATGAAAGTGTTAAAAAGTACAATCCATTTGACGATGATGAACTTACCAGCTATGTAACTAAAGTAAAAAGTTACATGAAGCAGCATAAACCATTTCTACAAAATGGTTATTTATTAGGTGATCTTTCCAATGACATTAATGTAGAGCGTCATCTATTATCTATAGTAATCAATCAGGGTTTTGGTATGAGGTATACCGAAATGATCAATAGCTACAGAATTAGCTACCTGATCCAAAATTATCAACATATGAACTACAAGAACCTTACTATTGAGGGCCTTGCCTCAGAGGTAGGGTTTAAGTCCCGTACCACCTTTCTGCATTCCGTAAAAAAGCTGACAGGCTTAACCCCTACTAAATTTTTAAAAAAGCTGGAGGATAACCAGCGAATAGAGTTTCGTTCCAATAGTAGTGATTTAGAGCTAAAATTATGATAACCGGCTATGGGTTCAAATTTGCATTTGTTTGTTTCATATTGAGAAATAATTCGTGAGCCATATTGGCAATTTGATCAGGTTTATAAAATGAATCTACATTCAGGTTACTATTTTGAAGTTACTCAAGTCATATCACTAAGTTTATTGAGTAAATATTTTTTTGATGTAATTCGTATTTTATGGAGGCAGTTATTCATCTTTTGTCTAAGATCCAAGGTGATCTACTCAGAGGATTCTGCTTGATGATCTTAGTGGGTATTTTCTTTATACCCTTTATAAAAAACTGGAAACCCAACGCCATCAATGAAACCCTACGAGGTGCTAAATTACTGCTGCAAATCAAGAAACTGACACTTGAACTGGATGAAAAACAAGGGAAACATGCTGAGCAGGATTTAAGTACTGACTTACAAAAAGCTGCCGATGATATTAATTTCATGAAGGATAGCAAACTGGAATACTATCCAGAAGAAGTTGTATACTTTCAGATTTTGAAATATAGTATTTCCGGAAGCCTCTTCTTTTTTATCATCACAAGCTTGGTGGTGATTACTACAGGCCATGGTTTACAAACATATAATGATTATATCGCGGTTTTTTCCAGAGATCTGGCAGTTTGTGTAGCCTCAGGCTTCGCTGCAACTTTTGTGCCTTGGGGAAGTACAGTATCGCATTTTATTTATGGGTTTAATATGCCTTTAGTCATAGCCTTAATCATTGTTATTATTACCTAACCTTTATGATTGAAATGAAGAAAGACAATATTCTAATTCTGCCTCCTCTCATACTTATGATGGCAATGAAAAGACTAACACTCAATTTTAAACTATAGTGGGTTTTTCAAAAACCTTCAACATAACCTTTATTCCTATGAAAAACTATCAACACCTGATGTGGCTTTTAGCCCTCTTAGTATTTATTTGTCCTGATTCCCTTCATGCACAGGAGGTGCTTCCTTTTCATCCTACTCCTTCAGCCAGTAAGGCAGGTGAAACTATGGAGGAATCCATTCATAAACACAGACAGACCGAATCTCATCTCCCGGAGGATGCTCCCAATATTATCGTAATTTTAATTGATGATTCAGGCGCGGCATTGCCCAATACTTTTGGTGGCGAAGTCAGTACACCAACGCTCACAAAATTATATAACCAGGGCATCTCCTATAACAGATTTCATTCTACGGCCATGTGTTCTCCCACGCGTGCGGCTCTGCTTACCGGACGTAACCATACCAGGGTGGGCAACGGGCAGATTACAGAATGGGCCAACGACTGGGATGGATTCAGTGGCGTTATTCCTAAAACCTCTGCCACTGTTGCTGAAGTACTTAAAAATTATGGGTACAGTACCTCTGCCTTTGGCAAATGGCATAATACCAATCCTGCATCCGTTTCTAAAGCAGGCCCGTTTGACGAATGGCCTACTGGTTACGGATTTGAGTATTTCTATGGCTTTTTTGGTGGTGAAACCTCACAGTATGAACCTACCCTCATCAAAAATACCACGTATATCACCCATCCGCCCAAAACTCCGGAAGAAGGCTATCATCTTACGGATGACCTGGCAGATAATGCGATTCAGTGGATAAAGGATCACAAAGCCCTTCAACCTGATAAACCGTTTTTTATGTATTGGGCTCCCGGTGCTGTACATGGCCCGCATCAGGTGGCCAAAGAATGGGCCGATAAATACAAAGGTAAGTTTGATGACGGTTGGGATGAGTATCGTAAGCGCGTTTTCAAACGTCAAAAAGAAATGGGTTGGATTCCTGAAAATACAATTCTGACAGAACGCCCCGAAACCATGGCGGCCTGGAATGATATTCCTGAAAACGAAAAACCTTTTCAACGCAGACTCATGGAAGTTTTTGCCGGATTTACCGAACATGCTGATTATAATGTCGGTCGTATCGTAAACGCTGTAGAGGAGATGGGAATTGCTGACAATACTTTGATCTTCTACATCTGGGGAGATAATGGAAGTAGTGCGGAAGGGCAAAACGGAACCATAAGCGAACTCCTGGCACAAAACCAGATACCCACAAAAATTTCTGATCACATAAGGGTGCTCAATGAGGAGTTAGGCGGTCTGGACGCGCTCGGAAGCCCTAAAACAGATAATATGTACCACGCAGGCTGGGCCTGGGCAGGAGCTACTCCCTTCAGATCCACTAAATTAGTAGCCGCCCACTTTGGAGGAACACGTCAGCCTATGGTGGTTTCCTGGCCCAATAAAATACAGGCTGACAAAACGGTGCGCTCCCAATTTCACCATGTTAATGATATTACGCCTACCATTTATGACCTTCTGGACATACAGCATCCTGAAGTAGTCAATGGGTTTGAACAGGACCCCATAGATGGCATCAGTATGGTATATACTTTTGATAACGGCGAGGCTGAAGGTCAAAAGAAAACACAGTTTTTTGATGTCATGGGTAGCCGTGCGATTTACCATGATGGATGGATGGCCTCTACTTTTGGCCCCCGTATCCCGTGGATGACAGTAACCCCAGGTTTAGCTGACTGGAACCCTAAAAATGATGTCTGGGAGCTACATAATCTGGAAGAGGATTTCAGTCAGGCCAATGATCTGGCTGGTCAATATCCGGAAAAACTTGAAGCCCTGAAAAAACTTTTTTTAGAAGAGTCAGCCAAAAATAAAAATCTGCCTATAGGAGGAGGTTTGTATGTTCTTCTTCACCCTGAAGAACTAAAAGTGAGCCCCAGAAGCGAGTTCAATTATCCTGGGTCCACCATCAGAGTTCCTGAATCCAACGCTCCCCGAGTAGGCCTTCTGAATCATAAAGCTACTATAGAGGTAGATA
This sequence comes from Catalinimonas locisalis, assembly GCF_038039535.1. NCBI lineage: Bacteria > Pseudomonadati > Bacteroidota > Cytophagia > Cytophagales > Catalimonadaceae > Catalinimonas > Catalinimonas locisalis. The sequence goes on from NZ_JBBPHP010000034.1 coordinate 24,297, forward strand.
TGCCTGCCAATGCTGAAGGGGTATTATTTGCGTTGGCCGGATATGCAGGAGGATTATCTTTTTATGTAAAGGATGGTGTGCTTAACTATGAATACAATCTATTTGAAATTGAAAGGACAAAGCTAACAGGAACTTCTAAACTTCCAGCTGGCAAAGCTACCATAGAAATTAACTTCAAACGCAAACCTCATGCTTCTATCTCTCATCTGAGTGCTGCTGATGTCTCTATTGCGGTCAATGGCAAGGAAGAGATCAAAGGTACCATACCCACGCTGGTAACCGCGGGTTTCTCAGCCAATGAATGTTTTGACCTGGGTATGGATTTGGGTTCTCCGGTTTCTGAAGCTTACTATGATAATGCCCCCTACGCATTCAATGGCAAAATCAATAATATGAATATCAAGTACTTACCTTAAGCCATTGCTTATCAAAGAGTATATTCAAAGTATAGCATAAAAACAAAAACCATCAAGACTTTAAAAAAAGAACATACTTAACCTTTAGCAATGCGTAGATATACCGGACATTAACATACGGTATTCATTTTAGAGCTATGAAAACAAAAACAGTAGAATTAATAGCAAGCCCGAAAGAGCCTCATTTTGTTGGGGATGGATTTAGAGTTCATAATTTCATTCCCAGCGGCTTTAGGCTGGATATGCAACGGATGAACCCCTTTATTTTGTTGGATTACAATTCAACCTACACATTTCCACCATCTGATAAGCCAAAAGGTGTGGGAGTTCATCCGCATCGGGGTTTTGAAACCGTTACCATCGCCTACAAAGGCAAGGTTGCCCATCATGACAGCAGTGGTGGGGGAGGTGTGATAGGTGAAGGGGATATACAATGGATGACTGCAGCCAGTGGAGTTCTTCACAAAGAATACCACGAAGAGGAATGGAGCAAAAAAGGGGGCGATTTTCAAATGGTACAACTTTGGGTTAACCTGCCAAAAAAGGACAAAATGAGTGCCCCAAAATATCAGGCTATCAAACGCGAGGAAATCAACCGATTTGAATTAGAAAATAAGGCAGGGCAAATCGAAGTGATAGCGGGAGAATACAAAGGTGCAAAAGGCGTAGCTTCCACTTTTACGCCTATACATATGCTGAATGTAAAACTAAAAAAACAGGGAAAAGCGGAATTCCAATTTCCAGCCAATTACAATACTGCACTGCTGGTATTGGAAGGAAATATCATCATCAATGGAGACGAAAAAACGCCAACAGACCATCTGGCACTAATGGGTAATGATGGAGAAACCTTTGAAATCCAGGGGTACGATGATGCCATCGTATTGGTTTTAAGTGGTGAACCCATTGATGAACCCATTGCGGCACATGGACCATTTGTAATGAATACCAAAGAAGAACTGAAGCAAGCCTTCAGTGATTACAACAATGGCAAATTTGGTTATCTGGAGAATTGATTATGAAAACAAGACCAGTAGTTTTTAATGGTGAGCATCTATCAACATTATGATGGTTTGGGAAATGAATGTGCCGGACGGTTCAGGTTTTGAAGCATTGCTCCTAATACTTGCATCGTCCTATCTTAATTCATTCAATAGGATGAATTAAGATTTAAGGATGTATAGACATTTTTCAAGAGATACCTGATTGGTAATAAGACTGTTAAAGCAGTGTTAACGCTCTCAGGCAGAGGAAACCTATCTGTAAATGTAAGATGAAATTGTGAAATCTTTATTAAAAAGAGATGAACAGGTAAACTACGATAACATCAAATGCTGTCCCACAAAAAATTTCTACTGCAAAAATGCTTTACGACATTAAAGGTAGGTACATACTTAAGGTATAATACTCAAATAAGCCCAAATATTAAAGAAAATCATGTTAATTTTTTGTTAATATTTTTTCATAAAAATAGATACGAATAAATAAAAGTGTTACTACTTAAGTGTTTTTATAATATTTAAGGTTCTTATTGTATGTTTATTATAACCTCTTGTGTATTAAACATTATTAATTAAATTTTGACTTTCAAAATAGCCCATTTTGTCAACTAGACATTTTAGTTATGGATTTAGCCTTACTCTTCGGAATCTTAGGCTCTGCTTTTGGGTTTCTTGTCACCTATCTTTTGGTAATTAAACTAATCAGACAACCCAGCAGTGCATACCTCATGCTTGCAATACTGATTTTTAGCTTATCCTGGGTATTGATGATAAGCTTATTAAATGTGAGTGGATGGATTAATGGTTTTCCTCATCTTTTTAGAACAGAGCTACCCTTTATGTATAGTTTGGCACCCGCCTTCTACTTATACATTTGTACTTTTATACATAAAGAGAAAAAAATGAGTCGCTATGATTTTTTACATTTTCTGCCGGCGATGATCGTATTTGCTGATCTACTTCCTTTTTTATTGATGAGCGGTACAGAAAAGATAGAAATCATTCAGCATTACATTGCCGAGCCTAATTCAATTTTATCTGGACACGAGGGAGTGCTTCCTTTGCATTTGCTATTCTGGGCAGTAGGTTTCTACACCCTGTTTTATATCCTTATGCTCTCTGTGAACTTTAGCTTTGAACTGGAGTATACTCGCCCACATTTAATAAGAACCATTTCAGACAAAGAATTGAAGTGGATAATTTCCCTTGCAGTATGTCTGATATTGATAGCATTATCTTTTCTATGGGCGGTGGCGGTCAAACCTCAACTTCCTGATGCGTATAGTATATATGCTACAGGATACAGCCTTATTTTTACATGTTTCATTTTTTTGCTTTTTCACAGACCAGAAATTTTGTACAGCATAGATATGCCTCCTCAGGATGAAGCTCCTAAACATAATTGTTTGCCTCTTCCTGGGGATCAAATGAAAATATATTGTGATGAACTTCTGCAATTTTTGAACACGGAAAGGCCTTATTTAACGCCGGGGTATACTATGGATAATCTTGCCAAAGAATTACATCTCACAAAGAATCAACTATCTTTTGTGATCAATAAAGGCTTAGGTATGAAATACAATGACCTAATGAACAGAAGCAGAATTGAATACCTGGTACAATATTACGACGAAGTCAATAACAAAAACCTGACGATTGAAGGCATGGCAAACAATGTGGGTTTTAACTCCCGTACTACTTTTTTGCACTCAGTAAAAAAATTTACCGGCCTGACTCCCACTGAATTGGTAAAAAGAATTGAAGCAAAGCAATATGAAAATTGATCAGTTTAGTTTAGATATTGCTGCACCCTTATGATCATGTCAATTCCCTCACTTCTTCAGTTTATTTTTCATTGTCAATCTCTACTTACTGAGCAGCTTCTCTATTTTAATTTATTCAGGTGACTTATCACTAAAGTCCATATAATGATTTTACTGGTTTCCAGACATAAAAGCTGCTAAACTCTTATTTGCAGTCAGCAAAATTATAACAATATGCATACTACTGTACATTTCCGGTTAGTGTCTCTACAAACCGGGGCTTAGACGCCATGTACTTGTGCGGGGCACCCCGTGCCAACAAGGCTCGCAGTGGCGACTGCCGGTACCACAGTTCACTATCAGAAAATGTGACTTAGTATAAACAATATGATTCCAATTATCTGAGTGTAAAATTGACGCTTAGAGTTATAAAAATTTACTGACATAAAAATTGATTCATCCTTCACAACGAATCAAATGACCGTCTGTCAAGATGAATAAAAGTGCAGAATGAATCCATTTGAGAGGAAAATATCTTCATAGCATGTTTTTGAATTACTAGCTTGATGGTGTTGATTAAATTCCTCCTGGAAAAATTTATGATGGAGATTGCCATAAAAATTATTTCTAAAATACCTGGAGATGCTTTAAAAATTTCCTGTCTAATCTTAATGACTTCAATTTTTTTCATGCCATTAATATTGATCAAAAAACGTTCTCAAAATTCAGTGTATAAAACCTTAAAGAATACCAAAATTGCTCTTGAGATAAAGAAGCTTGTACTGGAAATTGATGATAAGATAAATCCAAGAGAATCAAATTTGCCAAAATTAGGAGAAGACAGAAGTAAGTATTATTTAGAAAATGGTACGAGAGTGCATTTTCCAATAGAGCAGAATACGGAGCATGTTAGGTATTATGATAAAATAAGGTTTGGCATATTGGGCAGTTTTTTTTTCTTTTTCACCACTACTATGGCCATGCTGATTGCTGCTCAACAATTGGAAAGCAGTATAGAATGGATAAGCTACTTTTCTAAGGAAATTGGCGTAAGTATAGCCTCAGGCTTCATAGCTACTTTTGTGCCCTGGGGAAATAGATGGAGTTATTTCACTTATGGTTTTTTTATACCGATTCAAATTGCTTTGATGATTGTACTTTTAATCTAACCTAAATCAGAATGAACCGAAACCTTTTTCTTTTACTGCCTATTCTTTCTCTGCTGGCATGTTATCCGGAGCCAGATTTGAGTGAACTGGAAGACGAGCTGGTTGTGGTAACCAATTACAGTCCCGATGCTGATTTTTCTAATTATGCCACCTTTGCCATTCCTGATTCAATAGGCATCATCACTGATAACGAAGATGATGAGGAGTTTGTAGATGACGATAGAGCAGCTACAGTATTATCTGCGGTGCGTACTAATATGTTAGCAGCGGGCTTTACTGAGGTGAATAAAGAAGATGAACCTGACATAGGAGTCAATGTCATCGTACTGGAAAACCTCAATGTAGGCGGTTCTTTTTATCCAGGCTATTGGTGGGGATATCCAGGTTACTGGGACCCTTGTTACTGGTATTACTGCGGTTGGTATCCCTGGTATGGATGGGGTACAGTATATGCCTATACCACTGGTACTTTGGTAGTAGAATTTATAGATCTTAAAAACACCAATGTTGAAAATCAGAGACTGGATATTATCTGGACGGCCTATATGGGAGAAGTCTACTCCGCCCGAGATCCGGTACAGGAAGCCGTCAACGCAGTTAATCAGGCATTTGAACAATCACCCTATCTTAATACCCCTAACTAAGTCAGCCTTATGAAAAACTATATATATGTCTTCGGATTACTCTTACTGCCTGTCATGGCAGAAGCTCAGAATAATTTTCTGGGCCTTTCCTGGAATATCAGCATTCCTACCGCCTCCAGTACCAGCTTTGTAGATGAGACCAGTATTAGGGGGGGGCAGTTTGAGTTCAGAGATTTCATTCAGAGCAACTTGTCTGTGGGCCTGTCTTTAGGCTGGAATGCTTATCAGGAATATACACCCCGGCAGACATACCCCATAGAGAATGGAGCGGTTACTACCGACTTGACTAAATACACCTATACCTTGCCCATACTCTTCAATGTCCACTATTATTATCCGGTAAGTGAGTATGTGATGCCTTATATAAGTGCTGGAATGGGTGGCATGTACAGTGAAAGGGAAATATTTTTTAATGTATATGGTATTGCAGAATACAAGTGGGGTTTTGCTTTTCGGCCTGAGCTGGGGGTAGTCTTTCCTTTTGGCGAAGGCTTTGGTGCTATACTCGCAGCAGATTACCTGATGGCTACCAATGACTCAGATGAGCTGAATATTAATAGTACCTCATCATTCAATTTCAGAGTAGGATTTTTATTGATACGCTAAATAATTGATTATGTCTATGAGAAACACAACACTAACTATCGCCTTATTGATTCTTTTATCGGTAAATGCACAGGCACAGGATAAGCCCAACATCCTCGTCATCATGGGAGATGACATTGGCTGGTTCAATACCAGTGCCTATAATAGCGGCATCATGGGTTATACTACGCCCAATATTGACAGAATCGCGCAGGAAGGTATGCGCTTTACCGATGCTTATGGACAGCAAAGTTGTACTGCTGGCCGGGCAGCATTTATCACCGGGCAATCGCCCAAGCGAACCGGTCTGTTAAAAATCGGTATGCCCGGTGACCCGATCGGTTTGCAAAAGGAAGACCCTACCATTGCTGAATTATTGAAACCACTCGGCTATGCTACCGGTCAGTTTGGTAAAAATCACCTGGGTGATCTGGATGAGTTTTTGCCTACCAATCATGGCTTTGACCAGTTTTTTGGCAATCTCTATCATTTAAATGCAGAAGAAGAACCGGAAAACCCCGATTATCCACAAGATCCGGCATTCAGAGAAAGATTTGGACCCCGCGGAGTGATCAAATCTAGTGCAGATGGACCTGTTCAGGATACAGGGCCTCTTACAAAAGAGCGGATGGAAACCATAGACGGAGAGTTTCTGGATGCAACCATTGACTTTATTGAAGAGCAGCATGAAGCGGATAAACCTTTCTTTGTGTGGTTCAACACCACCAGAATGCACATCTTTACGCACCTTAGTGAAGAGTGGGAAGGGTCAACAGGCTTGGGGATAGTAGCGGATGGTATGAACCAGCATGATACACAGGTAGGTCAACTGTTAGATAAGCTGGATGAACTAGGTATCACAGAAAATACCATCGTGATCTACACCACGGATAACGGAGCAGAGAAATTCTCCTGGCCAGATGGAGGCACCAGTCCATTCCGGGGAGAAAAAGCATCTACCTGGGAAGGAGGAATCAGGGTTCCTTTCACGATTCGCTGGCCCGGAAAGATTAAAGCAGGCACAGTGTCCAATGAAATCATATCCCTGGAAGATTGCCTGCCCACCTTGCTGGCAGCCGCAGGTGACCCAAATATTAAATCTAAACTGTTGGAAGGCCATACTGTGGGTGATATGACCTATAAGGTCCATATTGATGGATACAATTATCTTCCTTATCTGACGGGTGAAACTGAGGAGAGTCCTAGAAACACATTTTTCGCCTATGTGGATGATGGTACGCTGGGAGCAGTGCGCTATAACCGGTATAAATTTCATTTTTCTACCCAGAATCATCATGGAATGGGAAGCTGGACTTTTGCCCAGGAGGTAAGAAAAGCCCCATTGGTCATTGACTTAAGAGCCGATCCCTTTGAGGAAGCTCCTGTGCAATCCTCTTATTACGATGACTGGTTAGTGAGGCATATGTATGTGATGGTGCCATTACAGAATCTGGTGGCAGAGCATGTGAAAACTTTTCAGGAGTTCCCTGTAAGACAAGAGCCGGGTAGTTTTACCCCTAAGCAATAGCCCTGAAAATATTCCTCTGAGACCTCATATCGGTAGCAATGAATGGATCAGTAAATACGTGACTTTGATGAGGAAACCAGTGCGCTGGTGAAAAAAGCGCCGTTTTCCTCATTCTTTCTACCATTAGAATGCAAATAAAATGAAAGTAAATTACCTCCTTTTGGCAATACTACTTTTCCTTATCATCAGTTGCACCTCACCTGATGCAAAAGAAGCAATTGGGAGTAGTAAAACTGCAGTTACCGACCCTTTACCTTCATGGAATGAAGGAGTAAACAAACAGGCTATAGTTGATTTTGTAACTCGTACTACTGAAGAGGGCAGTGCAGACTTCATTCCTATCAATGACCGCATTGCATGTTTTGATAATGATGGCACCCTCTGGAGCGAACAACCTTTTTATTTTCAATTTGCCTATGCAATTGACCGCGTTAGGGCAATGGCACCACAACATCCTGAGTGGAAAGAGAAACAACCTTTCAAAGCGCTTCTTGAAGGTGACATGGAGACAGCACTTAGCGGAGGTGAACATGCAGTAGTGCAAATATTAATGACCACCCATGCAGGCATGGCAGTAGATGAATTTGATAGCACTGTAAAAGATTGGATAGAAACAGCAGTACATCCGACAACAGGAAAGCATTATAATGAAATGGTATACCAGCCCATGATAGAATTACTGCAATATCTTAGGGCAAACGAATATAAAACTTTCATCGTTTCAGGGGGTGGAGTTGACTTTATGCGAGCCTGGACAGAACAAGCCTATGGTATTCCTCCTGAACAGGTAGTGGGTAGTTCAGGCAAGGTAAAATATGAAGTTAAAGACGGACAGCCACGACTTATCAAGTTACCCGAATCTAACTTTGTTGATGATAAGGAAGGCAAGCCCGTGGGTATTCATCAGTATATTGGTAAACGCCCTGTTTTTACGGCAGGCAATTCTGATGGTGATTATGCTATGCTACAGTGGACCTCCACCACAACGGGCTATCCACGTTTTGGGATGATTATTCACCACACTGATTCAACACGCGAATGGGCCTACGATCGTGACTCGCATATTGGCCGTTTGGCAAAAGGTTTGGAAGATGCAGGAAAATACAACTGGAAGATTGTAGATATGACAAATGACTGGAAAGTGATATATCCTTTTGAATTAAATTAAAATAAATAGGATGATGAGGGTAACACTCTGCCTGACTTTAATCAACACGTATTTTAGCAGCAGCATGCGCCTTAAAATCACAAACGACCTAATCATACAAAAATGAGCTTTATCAAATTCATCATAGGGATGATAACCGGCCTGGTCATTCATCTGTCTTCTTTACAAATGGTGCAAGCACAGAGTGTAGAGGTCACTCCTTTCTCTGGCTATAGCCTTCGTTCTACATTTGATGTATACGGAGGTAGTATGCGGGTGTATGGTGGACATACCTTCGGAGGCATATTTACCTTTAATGTTACGCCTAGTTACGGTATAGAAGTAATGTATAGCCGGCAAAGTACGGAAGCAGATGTGCGCTCCATTTACCTGGAAGAAAGAGGTATACCGGCAGCAGTAGTATACACCATGCTGGGAGGCTTAAAGCAGTTTCCTGTATCCTCACAGCTGATCCCTTTTGTTGGGTTCAACCTGGGGGTGGCAGGTTTGATTCCACAGACAGAGGGGTACGAAGATGTATGGCGCTTTGCACTTGGCGTCAAAGCAGGAACTAAGTTTATGCTTAGTGAACAAATCGGACTTCGTTTGCAGGCAGCCATGAATGTGCCCGTACAGGACTTTGGTGCCTCCTTCTTTGTAGGTACAGGAGGAAGTGGCGTCAATGTAGGTTCTTACAGCACTATTTTTCAGTTTACCTTTAGTGGAGGCCTGGTTTTTCATCTAGGATTATGATAAAAAATATTGCCTACTATAAGCTTGTCTAAGTCATGAGAAAAAACTACTCCTATTTAACGCTGAGCTTTCTGCTCAACTTGCTATTTCTGAACTATGCATGTACACCGGTAAAGATAATTTCTAACAAACTTGAACCTGAGGCCGGTAGTGGAAAGTACCAAACCTTCAACTTCTATGACTTGAAAGTAAAGTCACCCCGTCCTGAAGAAGTGAAGGAAGTACGCTTTGATATGTTGAAGGATGCGGTACAGAGAGAACTGGAAGCCATAGGACTGGAGAAAGCCGAAGATCCGGATTTGTGGGTGAATATAGGGGTGCTGGTAGAAGATAAAGTACAGACACGAGAGACTGATATTCGCGAAGCCCCTATGTACATCGGGCAGCGTAACTACCACTGGGAAAGCGAAGAAGTTGTGGTAGATGAGTATAGAGAAGGTACGGTAACCATAGACCTGATAGACGCTGAAACTAACAAAATGGTAGGGCAGTCGGTGGCTAGTGGAATCATCGTAGAGAATGACGAAAAGCTACAGAAAAGAATTGATGAAGGGATGGCCAAAGTCTTTGATGACCTCTGGGCCAGTAGAAAATGATTTTTGTATACCTGGACTTAGTTAGGCTGCTGGCCTTGTCAGTAGCTTAACTTCATTACAGAAAAGCTGAAATGAAACCGATAAAAATATTCTTGGTATTGGGATGTCAGTGAATAAAAACTCACATCATAGTCTCCTTATGTCATTAATCCTCAGTCACACTGACTCAATGGAAAGCCTTAATCAGGAAGCTAAAGTAGCACTGGTAAAAAAATAGAGGCTATCAAGCTAAAAATGATTACAATAAACACTACACACATGGTAAGAACAAAGTTATACCTGTTTATGCTCCTTGTAATATTCACTGCTCAGGCATGTACGCAGTCACCCAACAATAATGTGGCAGAAGCTGACAGCTTACAAAAAGTGACCCCTGAAACATTCATCCGGGCCGAGACGGATAATATGTTTTCTACCGATGCCGATAAAACGACGATCAATGAATTTGTGCATTATCGTTCGCTTACGCCGCTGGACAGACAGAACGTGATCCGCATGAACCGGGATGTGCTTTACTCTTCGGTTCTGGTAGATACCAAAGGAGGCGCTACCATTACAATTCCTGAAATGCCGGATGACCGCTATATGTCGACCCTTGTGGTTGATAACGATCATTATGTACCCACCATCATCCATGAATCCGGCACGCACCCGATTCCCGATGATACCCGCTATGTCATCATCCTGCTCAGAATACAGGTGCTCAATCCCAATGATCCTGAAGAGATAAAGATGATCAATAATTTGCAGGACCAGTTCAGGATCAACGCCAGCAGCAGCGAACCTTTTCCCGGCTTCCACTGGGATAGGGCATCCTTGGATTCACTACGTGACATTTATAATGCGGAATTTGCCAAATATGATCGCTTTCCTTCCGACTGGGCCGGGGCCCGGGGTGAGGTAAACGAAGAAACCCGGCATCTGGCCGCCGCCGGAGGCTGGGGCCTTTTTCCGGAAAAGGAAGCCATCTATATTAATTACAACGGAGGCAATCTTTCCGGTGACAAGTGCTATATGGCTACCTATGAAGTGCCTGACAATGAAGGATTCTGGTCTATCACTGTGTATGGAGAAGATGGTAAAATGAAATCAGAGAATATGATCCAAAATGCTTCTAACACCACTTTCAATGAGGACGGAACCTTTACCGTATACTTTGGCTCGGAAGAAAACTGTCCGGAAGCAGAAAACCGCCTGGACATCACCGATGGCTGGAACTTCCTGATGCGGGTCTATCTGCCCGGTGAATCAGTGCGGAATGGAACCTATCAATTACCAGAAGTAACTGAAGTTAAATAACCATACTATGGTCTTTACAATTAAAAACTTAATAGCTGTTGTGCTTATCCTGGTAGCCAGCGCCTGCTCAAGAGAACCCACTCTTCTCGGTACGAAAGAAATCAGGGCTTTGGCAAAGGAGGCATACCTCTACGGTTTTCCGATGGTTGTAAATTATCGTTCAATGTATCTGTATAGTATTGATAAGAATTCTCCTGATTATAAAGGCCCTTTTAATCAACCAGGATGTGAGGCCCGACTATTTACACCAGAGGACAAAGGAGTAGTGACACCCAACTCCGATACGCCCTATTGTATGGGAGTGATTGATGTGTCAAGCGAACCTGTGGTGGTGAGTGTGCCAGGCGTGAGTAAGAATCGCTACTACAGCTTACAGCTTATTGATATGTACACCCACAATTTTGCTTACATTGGCTCATTGTCCACTGGTATTGAAGCCAGCAACTACCTGATTGCTGGATCGCAGTGGCAGGGAGACAAACCACCTGAGGTGGATTCAGTATTCCGATGTGAGTCTGATTATTTTTTGGTGATCATCCGGACACAGCTATTTGGTCCTGATGACTTAGAAAATGTGGAGAAATTGCAGGAACAGTACGTATTCCAGCCGCTTTCAGCATTCACAAACACCCAAGCTCCCCAGAAGCAACCTCAAATTGATTGGCCAGTCTGGAATGAGGGCGATCAGATCACACCCGCCGGATTCAAGTATCTGGATTTTGTGTTGACGCTGCTGCCTGTACATGAAGATGATGCGGAAATCCGCGAAAAACTGATGCAACTCAATATAGGCAATGGCAAGTTTGATCTCAGTACGTATGACGAGGCGCAACGCCAGGCTATGCAGGAGGGGATTGATGATGCCAGGGCAGAAGTAGAGAATATGATCAAGCAAACAACTTCTGATCCATTGGCCTCAGCAAAAATGTTTGGTACAAGAAGCTACCTGGTTCAAAGTGCAAAAGAAAACTACGGTTTAGAAACACCTTATCTGATACGTACATTGGCAGCACAACAGGGCTTATACGGCAATTCAAAATCCGAAGCGCTTTATCCTTTCTACTCAATAGACGCAGATAGGGAACCCCTTGATGGCTCAAAAAATAATTACACCATCACATTTGAAGAAGGAGCATTTCCATCTGTCTCTGCTTTCTGGTCATTTACCATGTATGAGGGAAGGACACAGTTCCTGGTGGAAAATCAGATAGACCGTTATTTAATCAACTCTACAATGTTGAAAACTTTCAGTTACAATGCTGATGGTTCTCTTACTTTTTATATTCAAAATGACAGACCTGATGCTGAAAAAGTAAGTAACTGGTTGCCTGCACCCAATGGTCCTTTTTACTGTGTCATGCGTCTGTATGGCCCGGATGAAAGCGTGCAAAACGGTAACTGGAATAGACCATTAATTGAAAAGGCGGATTAGCTCGGAATTTCCTGAGCAAAGCATGGACTGTCAGTAGGAAAATATTTTAAACCACTACCATTCAAAAATATTCAAACTAAATATATGCAATTAAAAAAATCTCTTTTGTGTGGTCTTGCCTTCATGATGAGTCACCTGTTATACGCTCAGACGGATGCCGATGAACTGGCCAAAGCCTTGCAAAACCCATTAGCAAGCCTGATCAGTGTCCCTTTTCAGGGCAATTTTGACTACGGCATCGGACCGAATGATGGTAACCGCCTTACGCTCAACATCCAGCCCGTGATTCCGAGGAGCATCGGTAAAGACTGGAACCTGATTGCGCGGGTGATCCTGCCGGTGATCTCACAAACCAATGTCTATGGAGAAAGCGGTACCCAGACTGGTCTGGGCGATGCCCTCATGAGTGGATTCTTTTCCCCAAAAGCACCTGCCGGAAGATGGATATGGGGAGTTGGTCCTGCCTTGCTGATACCCACAGCAACAAACGAACTGCTGGGAGGGAAAAAACTGGGCATCGGGCCTACCGCTGTGTTTCTGACACAATTTTCAGGTTTCACGGTAGGAGCTTTGGTAAACCATATCTGGTCTATTGCCGGAGATGAGGATCGGGCAGATATTAGTAGCACCTTCCTGCAACCCTTCATTGCTCGTAACTTCAGCGGTGGCTATGCGCTGGCGCTCAGTACAGAATTCTCACAAAACTGGAATGCCGAGCAGGCTTCAGGTACGCTCAATCTGGTAGGATCTAAGGTAATCAGTCTGGGTATGCAACCCGCGCAGATAGCCCTTGGTCCGAGGATTCCTTATGGAGAAGGTAATACTGCTGATTGGGGATTTAGGGCAGCTTTTACGCTGATGTTTCCGGCACGAAGATAAAACACATAATACTAGCCTAGCTTGAGTTTATAGCCACATGATGAAAAAAAATATAATGCTGCTTCTACTTATGTTTATCTCCATCAATTTCTGCCATGGGCAGGTCTTAATTTCTTTGCTGCTGGGAGACAAACTGAATTCTGACAAATTAGAATTTGGCCTGGATGGAGGACTGACTTTGACCAACATCAGCAACATACCTCAAAGTGAGAGTAGAGCGAGTTTCTTTCTGGGTTTTTACTTTGATATCGTCATCAGAAACCAATGGTCTATATATACCGGTCTTATGGCAAAATCCCCGATGGGTGCCAAGGGCTTAGCACCCTATGCCGTTGGAAATGATCAGCTAGATCAGCTTTTGGAAGCATCTTCCTTAGAGCGCAGACTAAGTTACATCAGTGTTCCTGTGATGATCAGGTATACTTTTCAGAATCATATTTTTCTGGAAGGAGGTGCTCAGGTAGGTTTACTGCATAATGCAGAAGATGAATTTTCTGGTAGTTTACAGAAAGAAGATGATCTGCTGTATGAGCATGATATCATAGATCAGTACAAAAGGCTGGATTTTGGATTATCTGCTGGTGTAGGTTACAAATTGATGCAGGGGGAAGGTATCAGCCTAGGACTAAGATACTATGGAGGATTGGTAGACATACAAAAAGAGGGAGGTGCAGCTATACGGAATAATGCGCTGTACATTTTTGCCAACATCCCTATCGGAGGAGTAAAAGACAAAGAGGCTTTAAACGAATAAGTATGCTGAGTATCAGCTTAAAAAATACTCAGAACAGAACTTGGCGTTTTCGGTAAGCGTAGCCAGTTTCTTCTCAATCTGAATTATAATTTTATGGAATTCTTTGATCGTAATAATATAAGGTAAAAAAACACTGATATGCGATTTTATCTTTTCATTCTCTTAAGCATAGCGATCATCAGATGCAGCGCTGTACAAAAGTCCAATTCTTTTCAAGAAAACGATAAGGATATGAGTCAATCTATACAGTTAGGAGAAAACGAAAAAATCTATTGGGTCAACAGTCTGAAAGCTCCCTGCGAAGGCATAGCCCCTATGCACTGTCTACAGGTACAGCAGGGAAAAAGCATGCAGGAAGACAAGTGGGAGCTTTTTTATGCCTCTATTGAAGGCTTTGACTTTGAGGCCGGCTACGTCTATCAGCTGGTAGTCCGGGAGGAAAACTTACCTGCAGCACAGGTTCCGGAGGACGCCTCTTCCATCCGGTACAGCCTGGTCAGAATCATAAGCAAGGAAGGAGATTCTAAAATCAGGCTGCATGATATCTGGGTGCTGGAAAGCATGGAGGCTGAACCCATAGATGAAAGCAAAATCAATGACCGTCCCCGATTGGAGATCCACTTACCGGAGATGCGTGTCATGGGCTTTGATGGCTGCAACAATTTTAATGGCAGCATTAAGCAGGTAGACAGTGCTCAATTGGTCTTCGGGCCAATTGCGGGTACCCGGAAGCTGTGTAACCAGATGGATGTACCTGATCAGTTCAATGCCTTATTGAATCAAGTGAATTCCTATAAGGTGGAAAACCTCAAATTGTACCTGTACAATAAGCAGGGAAATGAAATTCTATCTTTTCAGAAAACAGACTGAGTAAAAGAAAACGCCTGACCTATGAAAAAATACACCATTTATCTCACATGCATACTTCTGCCCTACAGCCTATTGGCGCAGGAAGAAGAAGTTTACTATGATCCCATTGCGGTCCTTATTCTTGACCGTATGAGCGAAGTTATAGGCGACTTAAATTCCTGTAGTTTTACGCTCCATACCTCTTATGATCTACAGGATAGTACTTTCTTCATCCCCATTCACGGACTGGGTTTGGTGAAGTATTTTAGTGTGGATGAAGTCTATCTGGTAGGTCCAGATAAAATGCTGGTGAATAGCAATGGTGACCGGGGGCATAGAGGTTATTGGTACAGCGGAGACACCTTAACTTTCTATTCTTACACTGAAAACAATTTTGCCAGGGTGGATGCACCGGACAGCAGCATCCTGGAGACGATTTATACCATTCATGATCAATATGGGATAGATTTTCCCGCAGCTGATTTTTTCAACCCCTACTTTACGGATGATCTGCTTTTTCAGAGTAATCAATTACTTTTTATGGGCAGCAGTATGATCAATGGAAAAGATTGCTTTCGTATCATCGCGGCAGGTGAGGATAAAAATGTACAACTATGGATTTCTAATGATGCCCTTACGCTGCCTCAGAAAATGGTGATCGTATATCTGCATCAGGAAGACAGTCCTCAGTATGAAGTGACGTTCTCTGACTGGCAGCTTAATCCTGATTTGCCTTCTGCCCTTTTTGAATTCTCTCCTCCTCCCAGGGCCGCGGAAATCACCTTGGTTCCGAAGAACGCCAAAGCTTTTCTTAATTCAAATTAATTCGTATGAAGATGACATTCATATCAATTCCGGTAACCTATTGGAGTGTTGTACTTCTCATATTACTTCTTGCTCCTTTATATACCAATGGGCAACGATTGAATCGTAGCACTGCCTCGCGAACCAACAGGACGGCAGCGACACCTGCTGTATCAAGAAATACCGCTGCGAATCATCATTCTATCAATGGTGGGAGTAGAAAGTCTACACAACGTAATGTTTCTACAAGGAGCAGCAGAAACACCAATAGTACCATATCGCGAAACAGAAATACTAACATTAATGGTAACCGGGTAAACATTGACAATAGCAGTAGAAACGTCAATGTTAATATTAATCGGGATATACATGTCCATAACCATCAGCACACCGTAGTAGTACATAATTCCAGGCCATACTACAGGCCTCCTTATGTATGGGGAGGATTCAGTTTTTATGCTTATCACCCGTACTATTACCATCCTTACCGTCCCTACTACTGGGGGCCGATATGGCATCCCTGGGGCTTTTTTGTGGCAACCCTGGCTGCTACTGCTATTATCATCACTGTTGAGAACCAAAAGTATCATTACGACCAGGGAGTTTATTATGTACAGAGCAATGGAGGCTACACTGTAGTACAGGCACCTGTGGGTGCTACGATCAAGGTCTTGCCGGAAAATTCACAAACAGTGGTCGTCAACGAGACCACCAATAACTATTATTATGGTGGAACCTACTATGAAAAAGCAGATGGTGGCTACACTGTTGTACCTCCAACAGCAGGTACAGTAGTAGAGCATCTGCCTGAAGGTGGTGAAGAAGTCAAAGTTGGCGAAGTGACTTATGTAAAGTTGGGTGAGGCTTATTATCAACCTGTTCAGGTAGATGGAAAGGATATGTACGAAGTGGTGGATGTAAAGGAGGAGGAAGAATAAATACTTGTAATCTAGGTATCATTAAAACCGATTGTTTTGAAAAGGCTACTTACTATTTCACTTATGCTCTGTATAATTTCCCATTTTGGATATGCACAAAAGGACTCTCTTGTGCTGACGAATGGAGATATATTGGTTGGAGAAGCTAAAGATATGGACAGAGGTGTCCTCACTTTTGAGACAGATTATAGCGACAGCGACTTCAAGATTGAATGGGAAAAAATTGAAAAGATATACACTGACACCTATTTCCTGATCACCTTAATGGATGGCAGAAGGTTTAACGGGAGTATTTTCAGTACTGATAGTTTAAATGTGAATATCATCACGAGGGATGTTTTTGAGAATGCCTCCCGGGAGAGCATTGTCTTTCTTAAATCAGTGGATTCAGGCTTCTGGAGCAAGTTATATGCATCATTAGACATAGGTTATAGTAAGACCAAGGCTAATAACTTACAACAGTTTAGTGTAAGAAGCACCTTTGGCTATATCGCAGAAAGGTGGTCATCAGATGCCAGCTACAACAATATTCGTTCATCACAGGATGATGTTGAAGATGTACAGCGCCTGGATGCCAAAGTTAGCTATCGTTTCTTTTTGCCCAATGATTACTTTTTGTTGGCACAGGTATCGTGGCTGTCCAATACGGAGCAGAATATCACGCTTCGTACCATAAGCAAAATAGGGCTGGGCAAATACCTGATTCACACCAACCAAACGTACTGGGGAGTGCAGGGAGGGGTATCTTTCAATAATGAAGATTTCTCCAACGAGACCTCAACCAGACAAAGTGGTGAAGGCTTTATTGCCACTGAGCTGAATATGTATGATATCGGCGATCTAAACCTGCTTACCAATGTGATAGTGTATCCCAGCCTGACACAAAGCGGGCGCTGGCGTATTGACTACACCTTTGATACCAAGTACGACCTGCCTCTGGACTTCTATATCAGGCTGGGATTTACATTGAATTATGACAATCAGCCGGTAGAGAATGCCAGCAAAACAGATTATGTGTTTCAAACAACTTTTGGATGGTCGTTGTAGACGGGACTAAAAGACAACAAAAGATATTAATCTCAAAACAACAAATTTATGTTACAGACCCTTAGCAAAAACTGGTGGATGCTGTCACTCAAAGGAGCATTGTTATTGCTCTTTGAAATTTTTGCATTCATCAATCCGACACTTACCGCTGCCAGCCTGGCCATATGGTTTGCCGCTCTCATCATCGCTGATGGCATTTTTACCATTATAGTGGCTCTACGTAGCTGGCAGGAGAAAGAAAATAAATGGCTATTCCTGGCTGAAGGCTTGATCAGCCTGATTTTGGGCTTATTACTCTTCATTACACCCGGCGTTATATTAATCATCATCTCCTTTACCATTGCCTTCTGGTTTATCTTCAGTGGCATTAGTCGCATAGGTATGGCCATCCAGCTTCGCAAAGAGATAGAAGGGGAGGGGTGGTTGATCTTGGGCGGGGTATTAACGGAAAGGAAGAGCCTTGAGCAACGCTGGTGTAACTAAAGCAAAAGAACAGGAACTGGCCTGATCTTACTTGGGGTAAGTCATATACCCTTACAGATTCAATGATAATCATTTACTTTTTCTTCATCCTTAACCTCTTATTATACTATGAAAAATACTTGTATACCAACAGGATTATCCTACCTCATTCTGATACCTCTCTGGGTACTTGCAGCCTGTAGTCCTTCTACTAACATTACAGCCTCCTGGAAAAATCCTGATGCTGAAGCCAACAAATCAGATATTCAGGTAGCTGCACTTACCCGAAATATGGCCGCTAAAACAACAGTGGAAAGAGAACTTACTGCTGAACTCAGAAACGCAGGACTGGATATTACCACAAGTGGAGAATTATTCGCTCCTAATTTTACCGACGATATCAGTGCCAGCAAAGAAGCCTTGCTTTCTAAAATCAGAGAGAATGGCAATGATGCAATATTAACGGTTACTTTATTAGACCAGCAGACAGAAACCCGGTATGTGCCGGGAAGTTCTACTTATGCACCTACGGTGAGCTATGGATTTTATGGGGGCTTTTACAGCTATTACAACTACCGTTATCCGGTGGTATATGACCCTGGCTATTATACCCAGGATAAAACCTATTTTTTAGAGACCAATCTTTATGATGTGCAAACTGAAGAACTCCTTTGGTCTGCTCAATCTAAAACTTATAACCCCACTAACCTGGACAAGTTCGCTGAAGAGTTTGCTAAAATAACCGTTGCCAGGCTCAAAAGCGAAGGATTGATTTAGTACATGAAATGTCATTTTTCTCAACCTAAATAAATCAGTAATGAAAACCGCACTTACGTTACTTATGACACTTTTCCTGCTCACTTCACTGACTGGAGTGCAAGCCCAGGACTTAGGTAGTATGCTTACCCAGATTGCTGATGGGATTAAACCGGAGGCTTTTAGCGGAAAATTTAACAAAAACAAAGATGAATGGAAGGAAAGGGCAGCCTCATTGTATCCTAGCGACCTTTCAGCGGTGTCTGACCAGGTAGGAGGTCTTTTGAAAGGTCTCAAAGGCAATGCATTGGCAAAGGGAGTAAAAAAAGACTTACTCAATGGGCTGGCAAACATAGGTAGTCTGTTTGATGTGGGCAAATTACTTAGTTCATTGGTAAAGGGAATTAATCCTTCTATGCTTACTGGTATTTTTGCCAATAACAAAGACTTACTGACCAGAGGATTAGAAATGCTGGGCGACTAGCCTTAGTAGTAGAGCGAAAGGGAGGGTGACATTCAACCTTCCTTTCTTCTCCATCCACTTTACGATATTCATACTCAGGTTTTGAGTAACAATTTCTGACACAATTTTAACCTTTTAATAATATAACGATGAAAACAGTATTTAACACTTTCGCAATGACCTGCATTTTTACTTTCGCTATCGGCATGCTGGCCCAGACATTCGCACAATCTTACAAAAGTGAAACGGAGCTGATTCAGGATGTATGGGGCATGGAAAAGCAGGAAATCATCAAAGAATATATGGAACTAAATGAACTGGAAGCCCAGGCTTTCTGGCCTATCTATGAAGAGTATGCAGAGAAAAGAAAAAAAATAGGAGCAGAAAAAATAGATATTATTATGGAATATGCCGCTAATTATACCAATATGGCGGATAAGAAAGCTGCTGATATTACGAATGGAATTTTCAAGAATAATATGAAGCTGGAGAAGCTACAGAAAAAATACTACGGCAAACTGGCTAAGGTGATTGCCCCGGTAAGGGCGACAGAGTTTATGCAACTGGAAAAGTACCTTGACAATGCCATGAGCTATGAGTTGCAAAACAATATTCCTTTTCTCAAGGAAGTAGATAAACTCAAAGATTCATGAACAATGGCTGTGGAAGATAGAGGGTATTTTGAGGAGGGGTTTGCAATGTCAAATTTTGATTGACTTGGGAAAGCCTGATGATTCTACCCATTGGATAAGTACAAAAGGAGTTGCTGACTCATCTAGGTGCCCAGGTATTTACTTATTATACAGTAGATATCGCTGTAGGGCTAAACATAGTATAGATAGTTAAGGCAGCTCCTTAAGCTGATCTTAAATTATACAGTAACTAATCTGATAAATGATCCGGTAATAGGCATTATCTTAAAATACCAATGCACTGTGGTTCCTGGTAAGCTCTTAAACGAATGAATAAAATGCGAGCAGATAGCGCACAGGTTTTTTTAAAAAAAATACCAAGGATAATGTTCTGGGTGGTGAGTGGAGTTATTGCTTTACTCAGTATATGTATGCTGATACTGTTAGTATTAAATTCATCATCTTTCCTTCGCAAGCAGGGACTTAGGAAAGTTGAAAGTTATACCGCCAGTAATTACCATATTGATATTACTATAGGAGACCTCTTTTTTTCCAAACTCAATACGATCAAAGTTGAACAACTCCTACTCAGGGATAAAAAATCTGATACTTTGATGTTTGTGGGTGCTGCAGAATTTGAGTGGAGTCTGTCATTCCTTTTTAGTAAAGAGCTTAAACTCAATACATTTCAAACTGAGCGTTTATTTGTCAGATTAGTCCGCGAAGAAGGGGATGTGCTTTTTAATTATGAACAGCTCCTTACTGGAGTTAACCCTTCGCAAAGTAAATCAACGTCTGAAGCTGAGGAAGAGAATGAGGCCTGGAAGTTTAGTCTGGGTGACATAAGCATACAAAATGCTGATGTTTTTTTCAAAGACTTGCCAGGCGGAACCGTATTCAGTTTTCGTACACTTAACACAAAAGCCTCCTTTGGTGAATTTGATACCGATCGGCTATCATTTATGATGGATACCCTTTTTACGACCAATACGGCGCTAGCAATGAGTTCTCTTCCTTCCAGCTTACCAGCAGATTCTTCAGACACTTCACCGACAAATCTGCCTGACTTTCAAATAAAACAATTTGAAGCCCATGCCTTGAATTTGTTTTTTGAAGACAAACTGGAAGCTTATACAGTAAGCATCAAAAATGCTGAAGCAAGAGCAGCCTTTGAGGCGATGAACTTGAATGAGCAGCACCTGGCGATCTCTTCAATCATGCTTGATGAAACTTTAGTGGAGTACACTATCTTACCACAAACGTATACATCTGCGAAGCCGGTAGCAGGATCAGATGAAGAAACTGTAGTCCCTGTATGGAACATAGACGTAAATGAAGTGAAGGTCAGCAAATTTGATTTGGCCTACATTGATCCAAGCAAGGCTGAACCTTCTTTTCCCTCAGAGGTAAAAGCATTGCATACTCATATAAAAAACATCTCATTTGAAACAGACCGACTGGTAAAAATGGAGTTAGCAGATTTTGGTGCCTCACTTTCTGACTTACAAATCCACCAGTTGGCCGGAAAAATCGCGTGTACTCCTTCACAAAGTCAGATTGACAGCTTCTTTTTCAACATAGAAAATAGTCGGCTACAGCTCAATCTAAAAGCAGGAATAGGCTGGGGTAATTATGAGCAATGGAAACAGGCAGGTCACGCTGTTTCCATGCGTTTGGACGATATTATGTTGGTTCCTGCTGATTTTCATGCACTGATTTCAGAGACTAGGCCTGCTTTAGAAATAGATTCATTGAAAGGAACATTAGAGATACAAGGGACCACACAACAGCCAGTGCTGCATAAAGCTCAACTGCGAAGCAACACAGGTTCAAGCTTAGATATCAAAGGCCATATTGATTTGAGTCATACACAACCTGAGTTTGAACTACAACTGCAGGAATTATTAATTGGGACCAAAGAACTTCAGTATATGCTGTCACCACTGGTAGCACAAATGAAGATAGGAAAAGTAGAAAGGCTGATGTTGCAGGGAAATTCAAGCGGAATTAATGGTAAGTATCGGACTGAGCTTTGTTTTTTTGACGGAATAAATGAAGGAAAAGTATCAGCAGAAGTAGATGGTACCTCATCTCTCTATGGTTTTCAGGTGGACCTGTCCGTTCCCATCTTTAAAACGCATCATTGGGTGGAAGATGCAAAACTACCTGAGCAGATGAGCCTGGACGCCTCGGTGCAAGGAAGTACAGATTTAGATCAGCATAATTATTCCAGGTTTGAAGCTCAGGTGTATTCTCTACTTTATCCTCAGCATAAATATCAAAACATATATCTGGAAGGAAGCTACACCGATGATAGTCTTTCCTTTACCGCAAATAGTCTGGACGAATGGGCACAGATTGGTCTTTCGGGCAAAATGGAACACAGTCAACCTTCTCAAAAATTCACAGTAGAAGGAAATATTAACCGGCTGGAGTTACAGCCCTTTTTAAACTGGCCGGAACCACTCAGACTCCAGACTACCCTAAATATTGCAGGACAATTTAAGGATTTGGATAATGCCGGACTGGATATCCTTATGCATGACTTTTCCTTGGCGCAGGACACCTCAAATATTAGTTTTCAGAAGATTTACAGCCAGCTTAACATAGACACCTTCTCCACAACTTATCATTTGAAGGCTGATTCTATAAACTTTGATTTTCAGGCTGAAGCTTCTTTAAACTCTTTTTTGGATAGCTTGCAAAAAGCTACTGCAATCTACCAGGCAAACAAATCAAACCCAGATGAACATTCTACTCTTCCTCTGCCCTCATTTAGTGCAAGCACACATTCAGGAAAAGCCTTTTCTATTGGGCAGTTGGCTTCTGTGGGGCGTTGGAACTTTAAAGTAGCATGGGATCACACAACGCAGAAAATGAACCTCACTTCTGACCTGGATTCTCTGCACTATGATATTTTTCATCTTTATCATTTACGCAATAATATCAACGGAAATCTGAATCAGTTTAAGCTCAACTCCGAAATTGACAGTCTTAGGGTATATGATATGAGTATTGGTAAGGTCTCAGTAGAAAGTGAGAGTGAAGGCAGCAATGTGAACCTGAGTCTTCTTCAGCGAGATGATAGCGATACAGTAAATTTTTCGTTGGGCACCCAATGGAAACTCTTTGAAAACGGCATTAGCTTCAGGCTAGATACTTCTCAACTCATCTATGCGGGCAGTCCATTCCATGTGAATACGGATAATTATCTCTCACTGATTGATAATAAGCTGCTAGGTAAGTTGGATATAGGGCGTAATGAAAGTAAAATCCATTTTCGCTCTACCAGGGACAGTTCTTCTGCTGAGCTGTTACTTCAAAATCTGGACTTAGGTACGTATGATGAAAACATACAAAAGGCAGTGGTCAATGGTGATCTTCAAGTGCACTATGATGGAATGAAGATAGATGGACAGCTTTCTTTGGACAGCCTGCAAATATTTCGTCAGCACCTCCCTGCATATGCTCTGGAATTTTCGGCAAATAAGGATTCACTTCAACAAAATTATGAGGCCATACTTCATGAAGATAATGTGAAAATATTTGAAGTTCATGCTCAACAAGACGACTCTGCTACACTGGAAGGTTTAGCACAATTGCATAAACTTAATTTGGCCAGTTTACAACCTTTTTTTTCAGACCAACTGGATACGTTAAGAGGTGTATTAGACGGAAGTGCAGATTGGTATACTCATGAAAATAAGCTTAATCTAAGGGGGGTGGTCAATGTAAACCGGTTGGCGCTAAAGCCCCGCCTGATGGATAATGTATTCTATATAAATGATGAACAAATTGTCTTTACACATGATGAAATATTCCTTGATACATTTACAGTGCTGGACGATCGGCAGCAGCCCTTTGGTATAGATGGAAATATCAGTTTGAGCAAGACATCTGATCCTGCGTTTTTTTTAAAGTTCAGTAGTAGCAACTTCAGGCTTTTTGACATACCCAGGGATGCATTAGGCTTTTTTTCAGGCAAAGGGTGGGTAACCTCTGAGCTTAGCCTTAGCGGGAGTGCCAGCAGGCCCCAGCTTTCAGGTACTTTGAAGGTAGATAAAAACACACAAGTTCGTTTTGTATCGGAAGATGAAGTATTGGATTACCAGCAGCAGAACGATGTGCTGATATTCAGAAGTGAAGTGGAAAAAAAAGATAGTACGGAGCTGTTGAGTAGCGGGAATCAAAAAACGGATTTGCTAGATGAGATGGTTATAGATTTGGATGTAAGTGTTGATCCCAGCTTCAGTACGCATTTCATCCTGAACCAGTCAGCTCGTAATGATGCGAAAATGTGGGGAGGAGGAAATTTTAGCTTGAAGAAAATGCCCAAAAAAGACCTTAGTTTAAATGGTATATATTTACTCAAGGAAGGTGAGATACAAATCATGACTCCCTTGTTTACCAGCAGAAAACTCCGGATAAAAGAGGGAAGCACAGTTACTTTCAATAATGATCCCTATAAACCGGTACTCAATATTGAACTGGAGTACCAAACCTATGCCTCAGCAAGTGCATTTTTCCCTAATAACAGCCGGGCTGCGCCAAGTATGAAGTTTGACGTACAGATATTGGTACAGAATACGATGGAAGACCTCAAACTTGCCTTTGACTTTAAGGTAAACGATCCTGATGTTCAGAATGCCCTCAACACTTTTAGCAAGGAAGAAAAAGAAATCCAGGCACTGAATCTCCTGTTTTTTAACAGTTTTTATGTAGAGGGAGGAGGAGGTTTTTCGGCACGTACCGAGGCAGAAATGCTGGTAGCAAACCAACTCAACCGTATTGCCAACGAAAAAATTAAAGGCGTGGACCTCAACTTCCGCTACGAAAACTCGGGTACTGATCTGGAAGGAAACTCTTCAAATCAAAGTGATCTGGCTTATGAACTGAGCAAACAGCTCAGCAATCGTTTGACTCTCAGGCTGGGTGGATATGTGAATACCCCCCAGAGTGATAGCCGTGGCGAGAACTTAATTGGTGATATTGTCTTAGAATACTATCTCGGTGAGAAAAAGAAGAACTACCTCAAAATATTTCGCCAAAACAGCTACGAAGGTTTTTTTGAAGGAGATGTGGACATAGGCGGAATAGGAATAGTAATTGAAAAAAATTATCATAACCTAAGGGAGATTTTTAAAAATAAAACACATGAGTAAGGGCTTGAAATATAGCCTGGATACTGATCATAAGAGGGGGTACATTCTATTTTTTGCTCTTATACTTTTGTCTGCCTGCTCTACCACACGGTCTGTACCTGAAAAGGATTATCTTTACCTGGGGCATAAAAAGATAGAATTTGAACCAAAAGGAACAGATCTTCCTGCTTTGATATTGTCTGATATAGAGGAAATCGTTGATGATTCTCCTAATGGAAGTACCGCCCTGCTGCCCTTTCGTTTGCCAGTAGGGCTTTGGATTAACAATTTTACCTCTCCTGATGCCAAAAGTCCGGGGGGGTGGATGAATCGCCACTGGGCAAGACAGCCGGTGCTTTTATCTACTGTAAATCCTGAAATGAAGGTAAGGTTAATAGAAAGAAAATTGTCAGATGCAGGATATCTGAAGTCTCACGCTAATTACCAGCTTGATACATCAGCCAATAATAAAAAAGTAAAGGTGAGTTATATGGTCAAGCCGGGCAAAAGATATTATGTGGCCCATCTGCAATATCCCGAGCCTACTTCTTATCTTGACAGTATTCTTCATGATGAAAAAGGCAAAGGAAAACTTAAGGAAAATGATCCTCTGGTAATAGAAGCGCTCCTACAGGAAAGAGAAAGGCTAACAGAAGTACTCAAGGATCATGGTTTTGTAGACTTTCGTAAAGAGTTTTTACAGTTTGTCGCCGATAGTAGCGGACATAAAATAAATATTGAGTTGCGCTATGGCGAAACAGCAACCGATAGTTTGCTGCATTCTTACAGCATAGATAAGATTATAGTTTACCTGGATAAGGGAAAAGAAAATTCTTTTTTGGTAGATAGTACTAGTGTTGAAGGCATTATTTTCTACTATCATCAGCCATATGTAAAACTCAGTACGCTGGCAAAAGGTATTGCATTTTCTACAAAAGAAAAATATAGTCCTAAGGATGAAAATGACAGTTACAGCTATCTGAGTGCCCTGGGTATTTTTCGCACCATCAGCATAGACTATCAGAAAAAAAATAAACAAGACTTAGTGGATGTACTGATACAACTGGTTCCGCAGGAGAATATCAGACTGGCTTACGAAATGAATATGGTTTCTAAGTCCAATAATTTTGTGGGACCAGGTCTAAGCATCTCGTTGGGTCATAGAAATGCATTTGGCGGTGCAGAAAAGCTGAACCTCACGCTGGACTTCAATATTGAATGGCTGTTAGGGTATCAGGCAGACAGTCAGATCGGATTTAGCTCATATGGGCTGGGACTCAATCTGGACTTTCAAAAACCGGGTTTGATAATGCCTTTCTACTTTAAACCTAAAGATCCTTTCGCATACACTAAATTTGAAGCGGGAGTCAATCTACTCAGTCGGCTACAATATTACCGTATGATTTCCTGGAATACTGGATTTGAATACCACTGGAAAACCAGTAGAAGTCAGTCTTTTGAAGTGAAACCGCTGGATATTAGCTACACTCACCTGATCGAGACTACTCCGGAATTTGATTCGCTTCTTTTAGAAAACCCACTGATCAGAAGAAGCTTTGAGGAACAGTTTGTTTTTGGTGCATCCTTTACTTCCATTACCAATCATCTTTGGCAAAAAAATCATCAGTTTTATTGGGAGAATAGCTTTGAAACTGCTGGAAATCTGCTTAGTCTGCTCTCTGGCTTAGTTGGTGGAAAGCCAGAAGATGGCCTCTCCAGAGCAAAGGTGCTAAATAACCCCTATGCACAGTTTGTCAAATTTTCTACAGATTTTCGTTACTATTTTCATTTAATGAATAAACAGCGACTGGTAAGCCGTTTATTTGTAGGTATAGGGCTACCCTATGGTAATTCTAATGTTATACCCTATTTCAAGCAGTATTTTTCGGGTGGCTCCAATAGTGTAAGAGCTTTCAGAGCCCGATCATTAGGACCAGGCACCTATTACAACTCAAACCAGGATAATATTTACTACGAACAAACCGGAGATATTAAAATTGAGGCTAACGCAGAATATCGTTTTCCACTATCTTCGTTTTTTGCAGGAGCTTTATTTCTGGACGCTGGTAACATCTGGCTCCTTAACTATGACCCTGCCAGACCAGGAGGGCAATTTAGGTGGAATCGTTTTTTGGATGAAATGGCTATAGGCACTGGTGTAGGATTTCGATTGGATATAGATTTCTTCGTGCTAAGACTGGATTTTGGTTATGCCCTTAAGCAGCCTTACCGGCCAAAAGGGGATCGCTGGATTTTTGGGGCAGATAATTTTGACCCTTCCTATTTTCTTCACTTTGCCATTGGCTATCCTTTTTAGCATATATGCTTCTTAACAAATTAACTTTCAGCGTTTTATAAAATTACTATCATATATTTATTTGAGGATATGAAAATTGTGATTTTGTAGAGGCTGTTTGAGTGAAATTCAGTTAGATTATCGTTTGATATTAGCCCTAGTAACATATGTATTAGCACTCTCAGTGTTTCTTTCATCATCTTTGGAACACCTTCAAATGATTGGCTATCCATGCAATTGACTTTTATATGCCGAGACGGCTACTATCCACCTACCTTTGTGAATATCTACCTTAACTTTCCAACCTGATAACCCTCTCAATTAGATTCCAAAGAACTCTCCCGATCATTCCACGATGGACCGATCCAGTCTCCATACTACTAAAGTATCTCCAGCACAGGGCTGCTCCTTCAATGTAATAAGTTCCGGGCGTACTGCTCTTGTACCGGAGAGGATATCTTCAAAGGTGCTTTCATACCCTGCTTGCTTGTAAAGCAGCTTCTCGCAGATTGAGATTAGGATCAACAGAAGAGATGCACCCTACAATAGGCGGGTATATCCAACAAGCAGCTTCCGGCACTTTGATTAATGAATTTAGTCATTGTTATAGGGGTAAAACAAATATTGACTTTGAAGAGTATTCAAATACTT
This sequence comes from Catalinimonas locisalis, assembly GCF_038039535.1. Classification (NCBI taxonomy): domain Bacteria; kingdom Pseudomonadati; phylum Bacteroidota; class Cytophagia; order Cytophagales; family Catalimonadaceae; genus Catalinimonas; species Catalinimonas locisalis. The sequence continues at coordinate 52,302 of NZ_JBBPHP010000034.1, forward strand.
TTTTAACAAGGGAGGAGGGTTTTTTTTAGGGTAAGTCAATAGCACACGACCCTAAGTCATGTGCTATTTTGCTCACCAATGTAAAGTCTTTAATTATTTTATAGCTACAGTCGCGGCACTAAGATAATAGATTGTGCCTGATACAAGCTGTACTTCCCCACCTTCAGCATACAAGCCTAGCTGCTGGAAGTTTTCGTTGGGAAAAAAGATGTTGGTCATCACCGTTTTGCCCTCATCGGCAAATAGCTCTGCGGAAGCTACGTCAATGTAGAGATGCATTTTGATGGTATCAGAGATAGCTAATCTTGGCGCAGGGAATCGTCCGGCAAAGTCATCGGAGAAATCCATTTTACCGGCTTTCGTTCTGTCAAAATAATACTCCTGCTGCGCCAGATCGTAGCCTATGCGGACTTCTTCTCCCAGACTATTGGATAGAACTACCCCAAAATCTAAGCCTTCTGTACCCTCAGGAATTACAAATTCCAGCACAACTTCTTTGGCAGGTGTTTGCCAATCGGTAAATTCTGTAAGCGATAAGTCGGCTGAGATCCCTCTGGGTTCTAAGTTGTAAGTATCGGTTCTCAACTGTTGCAATTCGTCTACCGGCTGAGAGCTAAGCCTGATGCCTTCCGGGGTATCCATCAATTCCAGCTTACGGGCTATCGTCATGGCGCTGCGCCAGTTGTAGGTGGGCACAGTATCAGCATACTGCCAGTTGCTCATCCAGCCTAAAAAGATACGTCGGCCATCACTTTCAGGCACGTTTGACCAGCTCACCCCGGCATAGTTGTCTTTGCCATAGTCCACCCAAAGCGTTGTTTCTTCAGGATTGTCATTGCTAAAAGTTTCTCCGTCAAATTCACCCACGAAATATTGTGTAGCGGAGCCTCCATTGGGTCCACCAGGATTAATACTGAGCAGCATCACCCACTTTTCTTCCCCATTGACCATCAGAGGAAACAGATCGGGACATTCCCACACTCCGCCATGCGAGCCACTGTTTTCGCCAAACTCACTTTTAAACTCCCAGTTTTTCAGGTCAGGTGAATTATAAATGCGCACCCGATCGGCAGCAGCAAAGATCATCACCCACTTTTGCTCAGGCTCATACCAGAAAACTTTAGGATCACGAAAATCCTTGATGCCGGGGTTTTCCACCACCGGATTACCTTCGTACTTTTCCCAGGTCCGTCCACGGTCAGTACTGAAAGCGATACCCTGGGTCTGATAGTCGTTTCTTCCTGCTTTTTCACCTGCGGCATCATGGTAGGTGAAGATGGCGATCAGCGGAGGACTGTCAGCAGTACCCAGTTCAGAAGTATTCTCCAGATCGGCCACGGCACTTCCCGAAAAGATTGTTCCCAGACTGTCGGGATACAAAGCAATGGGTAAATGCTGCCAGTTGACCAGATCTTCACTCACGGCATGCCCCCAATGCATGGGGCCCCACACATTGCTGTCGGGATAGTGCTGATAGAAAAGATGGTATTCTCCATCGTAGTAGACCATGCCATTAGGGTCATTCATCCATTGTTCAGGAGGGGTAAAATGATAAAGAGGTCGGTGCTGTTCGCCTGTCAGCGTATCCTGAGCTGCCTGCGTATGTTGTTCGGCAGGCTCCGACTGGCAGGCCATGAAAAGAACGATTGGTGTTAGGAAGAGCAGTAGTCTCATTTTATTTTATTCAGATGTTTGAGGTCTATAGTCAATCAAGAGATTGAGATATGCCAAAGTTTAAATTTTGGCATATCTGGTTTATTTAATAACCTGGGTTCTGTACGTACAGCCCTTTGGTGAAATCTATTTCTCTCTGAGGAATCGGTAGATATTCATCCCTTCCCGCAGTAAACTCTGCATTAGTCAGATAATCCCGCTTGGTTCTTTCTTCGGCCAGATAGGCATTGAGTACAGGCTCCGCAATACCCCAGCGTACCAGGTCAAAGAAGCGTGGACTTTCCATGGCAAACTCCAGACGCCGTTCCCAGCGCAGCGCTTCCCGGGCATTTTCCTGTGTCCAGTTGATGTTCACGCCATCTACGTATTCTTCTATGCGGTAGTTGGAAGGATTGTTACCTTCTGCAGTTTGCAGCCTGTCTGTACTGGCTGCCGCTCTGGCACGCACCTGGTTGATCAAAGGCAGCGCCTCATTCTGACGACCTAATTCTATCAGCGCTTCGGCTTGCATCAGGAGCACATCAGCATAACGGATAAAGTCTATATTTTTGGATGTTCCTATGAAAGGTCCTTGCTTAAGGAAGCAAGCACAATCAGCCAACTGCTGCTCTTTCATGTTGCCGAAAAAGCCATATACACCCGGGTCTCTGGCCCAGCTTTCCTGATAAAGAAAATCAGGATTATACTTAAATGGATGACCCGGCACGCCTACCGTATGGTCCAGACGAGGATCTACCCCATTGGTCTGGAAATCTTCGGGATCAATCATATCCTCCTCATTGAAGGTATCAAACAGTGGCAAGCCATCTTCATCGGTCTTGAAGGCATTGACCATGTTCTGGCTGGCATAGTGGAAACCGCAGCAGCCATATTCAGGTGCACCATGCGGAGAGTTCAGGCCGGTTACAAAAGAGACCCGTCCGGTAGTGGTCCCATCTGCAATAGAAAACTGTGCCGCGAAGATGGACTCAGGTCCATTGTCAAAACCATCCAGAAAGTTTTCGGCAAAGTCAGGCTGTAAGCTGTACTGACCTGAGTTAATCACATCCTGTGTCAACTGAACTACTTCCTCAAGTCGTGAGGTATTGATATTCGTGACCTGATGGTTTTCATCCTGCTCATAAGCCTGATATAGACGAACTTTTGCAAGATAAGCCTTAGCCGCTAACTGATTGGCTCTGCCCACTTCGGGCTGGGTTTCCGGCAGATTGTCTATGGCAAACTGAAAATCTTCGGCAATCTTATTCCACAATTCATCATTGGTATATTCACGGTTAGAAGTTTCCAGGATATCTTCAGCAGACATAGTCTCGTCAATATAGGGAATGTACTTGAAAAGCTGCTTGAGCATGAAGTAAGAGTGTCCCCTCAGGAAGCGTAGCTCTCCGGTACGCGTAGCTTTCAGGTCAAAGTCTTCCGTTTCGTTGATGGCCTGCAGCGCAAAATTGGTTCTGGAAATTGCCTTGTAGTGATTGGTAAAGGTCAGCGGACCCATCCAGTCATCTCCGGTTTGAGGTTGTACCAGATTGTACTGCTCCAGGAAATGAATGTCGATGACATCGGATACACCTCCTCCTGCTTTGTAGGCATCATCTGATCTGACGCTACCATACACCCAACTGCTGGTGATGGGTCCGATCATCTCATCATTGGCAATGCCTGCGTAGGCAGCCGTAACCAAACCTTCTATGTTCTCAGGCGCGGCTACATTTTCAGAAGATAATACGCCTTTGGGTTCGTACTCCAGAAAGTCGTCATTACAGGACAGAAGTAAGCTAGATGCTACTGCGAATGTATATAGAATATTGAGTTTCATGATTAATTCATTTGGATTGAACACTAGGGTTTACAAACTTAGGTTGAGGCCTATAGAATACACAGAAGGCACAGGGATAGCATTAATATCTCTGCGTTCGGGGTCAGGTCCGCCAAACTCGCTGCTCTTAAGCCAGAACAGATTTTCAGCTTGTACATAAAATCTTAGGTTGCTTACCGGCCCCAGGTTTTCTAAGGTTCCATCGGATAAGCTATAGCCTATTGATAAGTTTCTGAGCTTAAAATAAGAGTTGTTGACAAACAGATAGTCAGAAGTTCTGGTCTCATTATTTCCGTCAGAAAGCGTTAGTGCCGGAATCGTAGCGTTAGGGTTATCAGGCGTCCAGGCATTCAGCGTACCCGGTCCTACATTGTCTCTACCCCGGATAAACTCGTTGAGAAAGATATAATTGTCAAAGCCTCTGCGGCCGGATACGCCTGAGCCAAACAGAGAAAGGTCAAAACCGCGATAAGCCATGTTGATGCTCAGCCCATATTCCAGTTTGGGTAGCGTAGTACCAAAATACTCCTGGTCCAGCGCATTTACTACTCCATCTTCATTCAGATCTATATAACGGATTCTGCCGGGAGCGGCGCCTACCTGAGTAGCGTGGGCATCTACTTCTGCCTCATTCTGAAATAAGCCATCTGTACGAAAGCCAAATATGGCAAACTGAGACTCACCAAGTATATCCTGTTCGGCATTTCCGGCAAATCCGGTGCGTACCTCTTCCGGCAGTACAGTGATTTCATCGCGGAAGCTGCTGAAGTTAGTAGAGATAGTGTAGCTCAGCCCACTTTCCAGGTCATCGGTATAGCCTAAAGCGAGCTCCCATCCCTGGTTTTCTACCGTAGCTCCATTGAGCGTTCTCAGCACTCCTTCACCAGCCGCTGATGCCACCGGAGGAGTAATCAGGATATTGGTCGTTTCTCTGGTAAAATAGTCAAATGAACCTTGTAGCTTTTGTGTAAAGAATCCGAAGTCCACTCCGACGTTAAACTCGGTAGTGGTTTCCCACTGCAAGTCAGGGTTGGCTCCCTGTATGGAGACAAAGCCGGAAGGTAGCGTACCGGTATTATTTCCTGCCAGGTCGTAGGCAGTGCCTACATTATAAAACTGATCAAAGAAAAAGCCCGTCTGGCGTACCTGCTCCTGGGTAAGGCCGTAGCGAGGGGCAAACAGACCAAAGCGGGATAAGTCGCCAATGGATTGGTTGCCTACCTGACCGTAACCTGCTCTAAGCTTAAGTTGTGTAAGTATTTCTATGTCATCCATAAAACCTTCCTGATCAATTCTCCAACCTACTGTAGCCGCCGGAAAAATACCATAGCGGTTGTTGGCTCCAAACCTGGAAGATCCGTCTCTTCTGATGGTAGCTGAGGCTAAGTATTTGTCCTGAAAGCGGTAGCTGATTTTACCAAATTGTGAAAGCAGACGGCTTCCGGTACGATCTCCGGTATTGTTTCTTAAACCAGTAGCAGCATCCAGCACAAAGAAATCTTCTGTTTCTATGGCAAACTCCTGGGCACTGGCAGTAAGGAATGTCAGATCTGTTCTGACCGCTTCTACTCCTGCCAGAAAATCGAAGTTGTGCTCCCCCAGTTCCAGGTGATAAGTAATGGTATTGGAGAAAGTAAGGCTGAGGTAAGTGTTGTCCCGATGCTGTAAACTGTTGATCGTTCTGGAGATAAATCCATTGGATACCCTTGGCTCAATATTTTTTACACTTACTTCATTATAATCCACACCCAGGCTGCTTCTGAAGTTTAGCCCTTCGGCGATACCGATCTGCGCGAATACATTTCCCAGAAAAGAATTGCGATGGGTATTGTCCCAGCGGTTGATGTATTGCATGAGTAAAGGATTATTGCGGTCAGAATACCCTGAACCCAAAGGCCCGGCAAAATCTCCGTCAGCGGTATAAACCGGAATGGTAGGTGCCAACGTCACGGCCAGGCCGGGAGTAGGGGCAGAGCCTACATCGGGTGAAGCCAGTGTTTCATTGGAAGAGGCAAACTGTGTATTGACACCAAAATTCAATACATTATCAAATAAGTTGAAATTAGAATTGAGCTTGGCGGTATAGCGGTCGTAATTGGTATAAGCCAAAGTTCCTGTATTCTTAAGGTAGCCGATGTTGGCCAATAGAAAAGCATTTTCTGTTCCTCCTGAAACGGTCAAATCATTGTTGTATACATAGCCGGTTTCGTACATCACATCCTGCCAGTCGGTATCTCCGGCGGGTACATTCTGATTGCCTCCTACAAATGGTTGTACAGTCACACTATTGAGCACAGGATTATCAAAATCTCCATTCCAGTCAAAATCATAAATTTCTCCATAACCGCCGGTGGGGTCGGTACGATCGTTGACCGAGGCCTGCCACAGCGCTCTTCCTCTGCCTACCGCATCCAGCATTTCAAAGCGCTGCTGCCTTTCCGATAAGGCGGAAACATTAGAGTTGAACTGCACGCTAAATTTATTATCCCCACCTTTTACGCTGTTTCGGGTAGAGACGATCAGTACCCCGTTGGAGGCACGGGAACCATAAATAGAAGCAGCGGAAGCGTCTTTCAACACTTGTATTGATTCTATTACGCTGGGGTTCAGGCTGGCGAAAACCTCAGGGCGAGTGGTAGGCACTCCATCAATGATGTATAAAGGATTGTTATCCCCCAGGGTATTGGCTCCGCGTATGAGAATCTGCTGGTTGGTACCGGTAGGATCGCCCGAACGTTCAATGTACAATCCTGGAACGCGGCCTTGTAAGGCCTGAGCCGGGTTTCCCGAACTCATACTTTGTCCTTTGAGTGGTTCCAGTTCTACCACCGCTACTGCACCGGTAAGGTCCACTTTTCTCTCCGCCGTATAACCTACTACGACTACTTCTTGCAGCGACTGTACATCTTCCTGCAGGTTAACGTCAATGGTAGATTGATTACCTACGGGGATAGTTTGAGAAGCATAACCTACGGAAGTAAATAGTAGGGTGTCGGTTGAAGACACCCCCCCCAGGTTGTATTGGCCCATAATATCAGTAACTGTACCCTGGCTGGTGCCTTTAATCAGTACGTTGACGCCGGGAAGCCCTTCATTATTTTCATCGGTCACGGTGCCGGAAACCGTAGTGGTTTGGGCCCAGCTCTGATTCAGGCTGAAAAGAAAACAGATGACCAGCAGGCCTCCATACTTTTGCAGCACTTTGTGTAAAGCTTGCTTTTTCATAGTAAAAGTAGTTTAAAGTTGTTGATGAGAATTAAGGTTGATGATGACCAACCATCTTTGTATGGTATTTCATCCGTCGTGAAGCTTGTTTTCATAATAGGTCAGGCGTATTATTTGAAGTAATTTTTAATAATCTGAGTATTCACCTTGGGTGTTGCGCCTTTTTGAGCAGCCACATAAGCACCAACGGCACAACCGTATTGCAGACATTCCTTCGGACTTTTGTTGTGCAGCATCTGGCTGAGAAATGCACCCAGAAAAGCATCGCCGCTGCCTACCGTATCGGCTACCGTAACCTGATAGCCTTTCTGGAAATGAAGTATGCCATCGCTTAGTAAGCTGGCTCCCTTACTACCCTGGGTTACACAGACAGTATCCAGACTAAATTTTTCTGCCAGATGAAAAATATCATCTTCGTGTACTTCCGAGGCTTTTTTGTCCAGATACCACTGCGCAAGAAGTGACAACTCTTCTTCATTGAGCTTTACAAAGTCAGCCTGTTCCAGAAGCTGCCGGATCAGTTCAGCATCATAAAAAGGCTTCCGCAGATTCACATCAAATACTTTGGTTTTGGCCAACGAGAGCAGTTCCAGCAGAGTCGCCCTTGAGGTCTCGCCCCGGGCAGCCAGACTGCCGTACAGAAATATTTCCGAGGATTTGGCTGCGTCTCTAAGTGCATCGGTAGTTTCTATAAAATCCCATGCAGAGGGGTAGACGATTTCATAACTCACATCTTCCGATTTGCTCACATCGGCATACACTTTTCCGCTGGGGTGCTTCTCGTCTTTCTGTATCCATTGGATAGACAGACCTCTTTCGTTGAGGTAATTGAGCAGTGATGCTCCTTCTTCATCTTCGCCTACCCGGGAGACAAAATGGGTAGGGATCTGATGCTGATACAGGTGGAGGGCTACGTTCATTGGCGCGCCACCGGGCAGTCTGCCATCTGGGAAGATATCATAGAGCATCTCCCCATAGCAGAGCACAGATTTTTTGTGACTATACTTTTTCATAATTCAGGCTGGTTTCCATTTCTTCTAAAGATTTTCCATTGGTTTCAGGCATCATTCTGATCACAAAAATGAGTTGCAACACCATCATGCCGCTAAACAGCAGGAAGGTGGTTCCTCCTCCCAATGCCTCGGTGATAATCGGAAATACAAAGGCGATCACAGCGGCCATCAGCCAGTGGGTAAAGCTGCCCAGGCATTGGCCGTAAGCCCTCACCCGATTTGGGAAGATCTCCGAAATAAATACCCAGATCACTGCGCCCTGCGAAAAGGCAAAAAAAGCGATGTACAAGAATAGATAGATAGGTACCCACATGCCTCCAAAAGACTCAGTAAAAAAAGAATAGGAGACCAGCCCCAAGGTGATGATGAGCCCGACTGAGCCAATGAGCATGAGCTTACGTCTGCCCACCCGGTCTATGAAGTTCATGGCCAGCAGTGTGGCAGCAAAATTGGTGATACCAATCCCGGCGGTAGAGAGCAAAGAGGCTTCCGTACCCAAACCGGTCATCACAAAAATACGCGGAGCGTAGTAGATGATGGCGTTGATGCCTGATAGCTGGTTGAACATGGCAAAGAGTATGGCCAGCGTAATGGGGAAACTGTATTTTCTGGAAAAGAAAGGTGTTTGGGTAGCTGCCCTGTCTATCTCGGCTGAATTTTGGATAGATTTCATCTCCGCGACTGCACCCTCGGGATTGCTGATCTTAAGGGTTTTCAGCGCATCGGCCAGATTACCTTTTTTGGTAATCAGCCAGCGGGGACTCTCGGGCACGAATAGTACCAGGATTAGAAAGACCAATGCAGGAAAGGCTTCTACGCCCAGCATCCAGCGCCAGGACAGATCCCAGATGGTGCCAATAAGGTAATTGGAAAAGTAGGCGATCAGGATACCGAATACTACATTGAACTGGAAAAGAGCGACCAATCTGCCCCTGGACTTGGGCGGTGAAATTTCCGAAATATACATGGGAGCAGCCACGGATGAAGCGCCCACGCCTAAACCACCAATGAATCTGAAGAAAAGAAAAAGATACCAGTCGGTAACCAATGCTGAGCCTAAAGCAGAGATCAGATAAAGTACGGCTATCCAGAATAAGGTTTTCTTTCTTCCCCATGCATCCGAAGGGATGCCGCCAAACAGGGCTCCGATTACTGTACCTATAAGGGCAATAGAAACAGTAAGGCCATGCTGTACACTACTAAGTTGCCAGACTGTCTGTATGGTTTGTTCGGCTCCGGAGATCACGGCTGTGTCAAAACCAAAGAGAAATCCGCCTAACGCCACTGTGATTGACCAGAAAAGGATGTGACCGTTTTTTATCATGAGTAGGTTGTTGTGTTTACTCAAATGTAGGCACACCCTTAGCCAGGGAAGTTCAATTCCGTATCAATCCATTTCAAATTTGATACATAGAGAGATAATATTTGTTAAAATGATATAATCAGCGTTTTAATAAAGGTTATTAGTAACAAATTATTAAAAAATAAGCCTTAGGGCTAAGGCTGGCTTTCAAATTTGTTACATCAACTTCTAAAATGGTTACATCAGGTAGTAGAAGTAATGCTGCGGATGTATTCGGAAGGAGAGAGCTGGTATTCATTTTTAAAGACGGTAGAGAAATATGCAGGGGAAGAAAAGCCAACTTCGTAGGCAATTTCGGCAATGCTAAGTTCCTGTAGCATAAGTAATTCTTTGGCCTTAGTCAGGCGCAACTGTTTGATATAATCATTTACGCTCATTCCCAACAAAGCTTTTACTTTGCGATAGAGTTGTACGCGTGATAGTCCTGTCTCTCTGGCAATCTCATTGACACTCAGCTCAGGGTCGCCAAGCTTTTGATCTACGATAGACTTAAATTTATCAAGAAAGACTTTATCCAGCTTATTGACACCTTCGGGTATTTCTATCGGCTCAGTGGAAGATTTGCCCAGATAATGCTGACGCAGTATTTCACGGCTTTGTAGCAGTTGGATGATACGGGCCATCAAATATTTGGTATGAAAAGGCTTGACGATATAGGCATCTGCTCCGGTTTGCAGGCCTTCCACCTGCTGATCGGTTGTATCTCGGGCGGTGAGCAAAATGACAGGAATATGCGAAGTTCTGAAATCAGTTTTGATGGTTTTAGCAAAGGTAATACCATCGGTCCCCGGCATCATAATGTCACTAATGATCAGGTCGGGTACTTCCTCAAAAGCTAATGCCAGCCCCTGGTCACCATCGCTGGCACTTAGCACCTGGTAGTGGGGCTTTAGTTTAGATATCAGAAATTTGTTAAGGTCAGCATTGTCCTCAATCACCAGGATGCTGGTTTCAGGAGAGGAGGTAATGGCTCTAAGTGGCTCTACCTTTTCATTTGCTTCATCTTCGTAAATACTTCTCAAAGGAATATGCTTATAAGCAGGCTCAGTCTCTGTATATTCCTCTTTTTTCAGATGTTCCCTGCCTAAAGGAAGCTTAATTTCAAAGCAGGTGCCCTTGTCCTTTTCACTGTCAATTTTGATAGAGCCATGATGCATCTGTATCAGTTCACGTGAAAGCGAAAGCCCTAAACCGGTGCCCATACTATTGTTTTGTTCTCCCCGGTAAAACCTCTCAAAAGCGTGGGCGATGTGCTCCCTTGACATGCCTCTGCCATTATCTTTGATCAGTATTCTGGCTTGCTTCTTATCGGTGTCCTGCTCTATCATCACCAGTATCTTGCCTCCGTCAGCCGTGTACTTAAAAGCATTGGATAGGAGGTTGAAGAAAACTTTATCCAGCATGGAGTCATCAAACCAAAGCTCAAGCTGGGGCTCAATCGTAACCAGTTGATAATCAATATTCCTTTTGCTGGCAGTAGTTTCAAAGGCAGAGAAAATTTCCTGGATAAAGGATACCAGATCACCACGAGAGGCTTTAAGGGCCATTTTACCATGCTCTATCCGGCGGAAATCCAGTAGCTGACTGACCAATCTCAGCAGGCGGGCAGCGTTCTTTTTTATCAGTTGAATATCTTTATGGAAGGATTCTTTACTGAGAGACTCACTTTCCAGGATATCTTCAATGGAGGTGAGAATCAGGGTAATGGGGGTGCGAAATTCGTGAGAGATATCCGTAAAGAAGCGGAATTTCGCCTGATTGGCCTCTTCTGTTTCCTGCGCAAGTTGCATAATCTGGTTACGCTGCTTCAGGATCTCTTCGTTCTTGCTTTTCAACTGACGATTGGTTTCCAGCTTTTCTTTCAGTGCATAAAGTGCGTAGGCCCCCAGCACAATAGCTGCTACCAGGCTACTAATAACGACATAAAGCAAAGTGCGCTGGTTCTGATACACTGCCAACTGTTCCTGTATGGCGTTCTGTTGATTGACAATATCCTGTTGTTGCTCATAGATTTTTTCAGCCTGTGATTTGATAATCTTGACATTGGACTGATCTATCACTGTGGTTTGGAGAATATTTTCTTTCTCATAAGGCTTGCCCTCCAGGATATTGACAGCCAGCTCTATTGCCTTATCACCACCGGTAGGGTAAAGGAAGGTCGCATCCAGTATCCCATTATTAACCATATCAATACCCAGGCGAGGACCAAAAAGGCCATCAATCCCCAGTAGAATAGGCATATTTTCGGTCTGTGCAGCATCCAGTACCTGATGAGTAGCTCTGGCCATCATATCGTTGAAAGCAAAGATAAGATCAGCCTGCTGCACCTTGTCTAGCTGATTTCGGATTTCCTTTCGGGCAACCTCTTCTTCCCATTGCCCATTGATAGAATCCATGAGCACCAAATCGGGGTGGTTTTTCAGCGCATCTACAAAGCCCTGGTGGCGACCTTGTGCAGGGGTAGAACCAGGTAATCCAGTGATTTCCAGAATCTTTCCCCCTTCCGGGAGCAGGTTAGCAGCATAGGCACCGGCAATACTCCCGATCTCATAATTATCTGCTCCTACATAAGCGGTATAGTTATCGGAAGCGATCTTGCGGTCCACTACAATGACTGGAATACCTGAATGATACACTTCCTCTACAATTGGGGTAATGGGCCGAGCTTCATTAGGTGAGACAATCAGGATGTCTATACCCTGATCTCGGAGAGCTTTAATATCTCCAATCTGCTGCTCATTGCTGGCATCCGCATTCTTATAAATAAGGGTGACGTGCTCATGAAAAGCCAGCTCTTTCTGCATCTCAAAGTACATGGTCTGTCGCCAGTCATCATCATCGACACACTGGGAGAAACCAATCACAATATTGTCTTCCGAACTTAACTGGCAGGAGAAAAAAAGTAGAGGTAAACACAGGGTCGGCCCAGCTATTTTAACCAGGTAATTACTAACAAGTTGTATATAATGCCGAATGCTCATTTGTGCTGCTAGAGGAAATCAATGAAAATAAGATATATTATTTATCTGATAAATAGAAGCCTGAAATTATTACAAATATTTAAAGTTTTGTAATTATCCTATGAAGGCTTGTTCATAAATCGGATAGAATAGAAATGAGCTTTAAAAAGGTTACTATAAACATCATAAATATCAATTTTTATCATTGAGTAATTATTTATGCTCACTAGCAAAATGACGTGAAGCATTGCTACTAATTCATACTAAACATAAGTAGATGTATAGTAAAGAGGGACTAGACAGGAATGAATTTACTTTTTTGTCATGATTACCTAATTTCTAAGAGCATACATCAAGCCCTTTTATCTCAAGCTCAGTGTTTCTTCAATTTCATTCAAGATAAAACATGAGCTTTTAGCTCCTCAATAGTTCATGAGTATATAAGTATATAAGTATATAAGCGCCTAGGTGTCTTGATAAGAACAAACATTCATCCCGAATGAAGAGTTATAAGCACATGAAAAAAGCCTGGCAAAATGCCAGGCCTTAATTCATTTCCATCAAGTAAACAGCCCAATTGCTTTTCCAGCGTCCGCCGAGGCGGTGATTATAGTTTAAAAAATTTATGTGCTCTAGTTCAAAAAATCTGGAATCACAATTATACCTAAACTATTACTAATACCATGCCCATTGGTAAAAAGGCCAGAAACGAGCATTTCTCCTCAATTTCAAAGAAATAATTCCCCATTGCTGTAGAAAATCCCCATCAATTCCCCAATAAGAATTCACTAAAAAAATTCCGATGAGCAGAAATTCCCTGGTAACTCAGCTTTATAAATAACGACAAGTAGAGTTTAGAAATCGCAAAAATGACTCTTCTTATTGGAAATAGGTTTTTTAGGTTTATCAACTTAAAGAAGACTATTGTCAACCAGCAAATTGTGCAATTGTACCTGTGTTACAGACCTTGTGCATCATAACGCGTAACTCTCTTCCATCATCGGAGTAAACTCCTCATGCAAAAAGACAATCAAACTTCAGGTACAAGTACAGGTGCAGCATTGGTGGCGTTGGCAGCACTATGCTGGGGAATATCAGGTGGAATCGGTGGTATCCTCTTGTCTAACGGCTGGAATGCATTTGTGGTATCGCTATACAGAGGCGCTATAGGACTGCTGTTTGTTCTCATCTGGCTATTATTGAGTCCACGGGGAAACGGATTGACAAATCGCAGATTATGGTTCTGGGCGGCCTTTGCCGGGCTTGGAGTAGCTGGCAACTTTGCATTTTACTTTATAAGCATTGGGGAGGGAAGCGTTGCGGTAGCAGCGACATTAATGTACTGTGCTCCAGTGTTTGTCTATCTGGTGTCATTTGTACTTAGGCTTGAAACTTCTACTCCGCTTAAATGGGGTGGGATCGGGATAGTGATTATTGGTATTGTATTGCTTACACGTATTTATAATGTTAGCGAGAGCAGTATTACGCCACTTGGCGTAGGCTCTGGTCTGCTTGCAGGACTTTCCTATGCGGTATTTATTTTTGGCTTTAAGTATGCGGCAAAATACGGCAGCCCGCAGGCGACTTTGGCTGTAGCATTCACTGTACTCGTTATAACCCTCATCTGGCCGAGCGATGTCAGCCAGGCAATTGAAGTCCTGAGCTCTCCAGACTGGCTCTTGTTTGCCGCTCTAGGGGTGCTTGGAGCAGGATTGTCGTTCATTTTTTATATCGGTGGCCTCAATAATACTGCACCCACTGTTGCCTCTATTGTGGCGATGGTTGAGCCGGTTACTGCATCACTATTTGGCGTATTGGTCTTAGATGAAAGGCTGGCGGTTTTACAAATTGTTGGCATGGGGCTGATTTTAATTACCGTGACAGCACTAAGTGTATATTCAAATAATGAGGGGGCCTGACTTGCTACCAAGACTCAAACTAGCTCGGAATCAAGCATTCACTGTTATGTAGAAAAAAGCTTTAAGAATCAGGCTTACAGGCCTTAAAAATGCTAAAGTATGGTTTCAAAGGAAGTATTTCGCCCTTTTTTGAGCCAACGTGAATAAATCATAAAAAAGCTCTTTTAGCAGTGGACAGTTATTTGAGAGACACGATTTGATAACCTTCCTTCAGCAATTCATCTTTAAGGAACTGAATATAAGTTGGGCCTACTTCACAGCATCCACCTACGATAGATGCTCCCTTCTTTATCCAATCCATTACATATTGAGCATATTTTTTTTCATCCAGATCCTCTCTCGTGCTCAGCACATTTACAGTGCCTCCCGGTTTTAGCGCTTCAACGGAAGTAAAACCGTTGGCATATCCTCCGTAAGGGATTTCAAGATGTTGAACTGCTTTTATACCCTCAGCTATTGTTTCTGGAAATGAACAATTAAACAATATTCCTCCTAACGGATAATCGGATATTGCCTCAAGTGCTTCTTGAATCGTTTCACCTGAACGCAGAGTATCAGGATTTTTATCTGACAAAGTAAAGCTCAAAAGCACAGGTTTACCGCTTTCCAGCACTGCTTCTGTAGCTGCCTTTGCTTCTTTGGTATTTGAAATAGTTTCTACGATAAACAAATTAACTTCTGGGGACTGAATAGCTGATATTTGGCGGTACTCATCCTTAAGCTGTTGAAAAGAACGTTCATCAGTGGTGTAACTACCAATCAAGGGCGGTAAACATCCCGCGATTTGTACATCTTCTGCCAAATCCCCGAGTTCATCTCTGGCTTCCCAGGCCATTCGTAATGCTAACTTTTGCAATTTCTCAAACCATTGGATTTCGCCATCACGTTGCAAACGAGTGGGAGTGCAGGTGTAACTGTTGACAGTGATTACTTGGGATCCTGCTGTGATGAAATCCTGGTGAACCTTTTTCACGATCTCCGGATTGTCCATCATCACCCTGGCCGACCATAAGGGGTGTGCAGGTTGTCCTGCCTTCTTAAAAATTTCCTGACCCAATCCGCCGTCTAAAAGTACAATTTCTCTCATAGAATAATTATTTACAGGCACAACTTATTGCTTTCTGGATAGAAGTGCTATCTAATTATACAACCCTGTCATGTAGTATGTGTTCATTATGTAAACACAAGCCCTACATACTAGCAAAAAAACTGATTGCTTATAAGGTTGCTCAATCGTTGCGCACTCGCTATGCTTCAAGGCATAGCTTTTCAACCGCCATACCACTACAAATGAAAAAATCATGCAGTAAAATTGGAGTACTAAGATAAGGTTTCCAGACTTGAAGAAAATAGTGGCTTGTTAAACTTAAAATGTATTATAATGATTAGGAAGTCTGACAAGATATAAGTCTAGAAAATGAATCCGACGCCCAAGCCCATCCATGGTTCTAAATCACCCTCTATGTAATGAGGTGTAAATCCTATTCGTAACATGTTTGTATTGGCGATTTGAAGTTCGTAAGCTATCATTGCAGTAATGGTGTTTATTCCATTTGTATTCAGCAAGGTGCCTAATCCCAGGAGCAGATGATGGTTTCCTATGTGATAGATCTGGTAATTTAAAAGTATAGGAAAACCGGCTACGGTTTGGCTTTCCTCAGTCCATGCCGGAGGAAACAACTCAGCACCTACTCTGGCCGAGAAACGTTCGGTGATGTTATAAGCATAGTTGATTGAATAGAAGCCTCCGTTGCCGGCGAATTCCAGAAAAATACGATGTCGGTTAGGAGCAGTTTGCTGTTGGGAAGAGCTTTCCTGGGCAAAAGCGGGCTCGAATATTTGTACGAAAAAACATATAGTAATTAGCGTGTATCTTGTAGAATTTTTCATCACGTTTACATTTTTCTCTGTCGCAGAATGAATCTATTTAAAAGTATAACCTACACTGACGCCACCCCAGGGATATAAAAAGTTGATTTCTGAGGGAGCAATTAGTGGAGTAAAGCCTGCTCTGATTAGAAAGCCACCATCGGGTGGTTGCCTGCGATATCCGATGGTCATGGTAGGAATAAAAGCACCACTCCCGGTCTCGGTAGATGAAACTGTACCCCCTACCACCGCACCTATTCCTAGTTCCAGAAAGTGCGTATCACCGCCTGCCAAATAGTTAAACATGATGGGTGCTACTATAGCAGTACTAAATATACTTGGAACTACAGATATGCCCACCCTAACGGAAGCTTGCCTGGATATCCGATGATCAATATTGAGTGAGTACGAAATAGCATTACCTCTTACCTCAAGAAAGAAGCTGGTAGGTCTAAAATCTGATTGTATTTTGGCTCTATCTCCCTGGGCAGAAACAGGATTAGAAGAGCCAATGAGGAAAATGAATAATATTATTGCTAAGGTAACAGAAGATAGCGTTTTCAAAATTTATGCATTTTAATTGTACATAATTATTTCATTTCTTGGATACTAGGGCTGATTTGGACTACTATTACTTTCCAGATTTGTATAGTATAAGGCCTTCATCTCCGGCAACCCATATTTCCTCTTCATCGGAAACAAACAGGCAGCAAAGCTCTTTATCCGTAAAAATTTCCTCTTTACTCCAGTTTTCACCTCCATCGCTTGTGCTGAAAATTACTCCCTGTTCATCCTCATTTCCAATGATATAGCCTGTTTGGCTGTCCAGAAAATATATATCCTGTGCGAGTGGTGGGTATGAGTTTATCCCTAACAACTGAGTGCTCCAGGTCTGCCCCCCGTCTGCTGTTTTGAGTATGTAATTCGCGTATTCACGACCAATCACATAGCCAATAAGCCATCCGGTATTTTCGTCAAAGAAGAAACCGCCTTGGAATTGAATTTCGGTTAAAGTTCCTTGCTGATTAAAATTCTGATTTACCCAAGTTTGCCCACCATCCATTGTTTTGCGTATAAAGCTACCATTTGAGTCAAAACCTAGCGCCCATCCGGTTTCGGGATTGACAAATTGCAAAAAACTGGTTGATGCTACATCAAATTCATATTCTTTCCAAGTTTCCCAACCATCCTCGGTTTTTAAAATGGTCTTGTCAATAGTAGCAATCCATGCTCTTTGGGCATCCAGCGGGTATAGGCGATCAATAAAGGTATTTAGCGAAATACTTGACCAGGTACTTCCACCATCAACAGTTTTGAGTAAACCTTGGTCAATTGCGCTTATCCAGCCGTTGGAGGCATCAGAAAAATAAATGTTTCCTCCGGGAACAAACACTGGAAGCGGAAGCCTTTCCCAGCTGTCACCTCCATTTTTTGTATGTATTAGGGTTTCGTAGGCGAGCACCCAGCCCCGCTGGCTATCCAGAAAAAACATATCACGTATGGGATAATCAGTACCAGTTGCCTGAACAATCCACTCATCATCCACCAGCTTTCTCAGTAAATCAAACTTCTCCAAATTGATTTCCTCAAATTCGCAGGAAGTAAACAATAAACTAAGGCACAGGAGTAAATGTCTGATTTTAAATATTCCATCATGGGTGTGCATAGTACGAATGTCTTTTTTTTTCTGATAGAAATTTTTCTGCCCGTTTTCTGATGAATAACTTGTTGGTCATGCCATTAAATGTGGGTTATTTCTCCGAAGCGGATTTTTCAGGCATTGTGCCGAAAACAATATCCCACAGTGGAGTAATTACACCAAAAGCCTCTTTCTCTGAAGAGTAGTGGTGCAGCATATGGTGTTTCCAGAAAAATCTAAAAATATTTTTGGGTGGCTTACGGGTATGTACCTGATAATGAATATAAAGCTGGGTAGCATACCCGGACAAAAAGCCTGGGAACAGAAAATAAATATATTCGCCCACTACAAAGGAGAACAGCAAGAATAAAACAGCATTAATTAACAAGGCCACAGGAATAGGCAAGGCCAGTAAGCCGTGCTCTTTCGGATAGACGTGATGAATACCATGCACCAAATATTGCCAGCTCTTATTTTCCTGATATTCTTCATCAGAGTGGTACAGAAAACGATGCGTAAGATATTCTACTAATGTAAATGCCAGGAGACCTGCTAAGGTCAAGAGCAATCCTGAAAATATTGTAATATCTACCTGAACAAAACCATAGATAGTAATGGCTATAGAAATAGTATAGTATACACTTACTGCCACTTTAGAATTGGTAAATATCAAACGGTTAAGAATAGGGTTTTTGAATAGTTTGATCTGATCCATATCATTATCTTTTTAATAATCTTTTTAGGGTAAAACCTTGATTACATTTTGTATAGCGAGTCTATAGAAACTAAACTTTGTTTTTGAGCCGTTTACCCTAGCTAACTCTGCTGATTGTCATACTTAGATGATAACAGACAGTATCAATGATAAGAGACTTGTTACTGAATAAATAGGAAAAAACGGACATATAGGTAAGCTCATTGCAAGATGCCTCCTACCTCCAGATGACGCTGATTTTTCTTTAAGTATTCAAATGGAGTTTTACCGGTAAACTGTTGGAAGTCACTGCTGAAGTGGGACTGATCGTAATAACCACAGGTATAACTAAGGTCTTGCAAGTTTACCTGCTCATACTGATGACTAAGCTGAAGCGCCCGATGAAAACGGCAGATCCGGAGATAATATTTGGGACCTATGCCTACTTTTTCTTTGAATCTGCGCCGCAAATGTCGGGATGAAATATTAAAGTACTTACAGACTTCATCTATAGGTAGTGTAGGGTCTTGCCGGATAAGTTGTATCGCCCGGTCCGCGTCATCTATCGTAGACCAATTATTATTGAATAATTTACGCAATAGCTGCTCACATAGGTTGACTTTTTGCCAGGAAGAGACTGAGTTAGTGATCTGATCAATTAATATTCTTCCTTCACTTCCCAAAAAATCTTCCAAATCAATGCTATTTTGAGTTAACTCGCTCATGGGTAAGCCAAACAATTGATGGAATCCGGAAGGGTGGAAGAAAATACCGATCATGCCTGAATCACCGCTATGGTAGTGGTAAAAGGGTTGTAGTATCTGACCGGCAATGTGATGCGATGAAAAACCGTCACGTTTGAAAAGTGGTCTGTCAATCCAAAACTCGCCCCGAAACGCAATATTTAAATATGGGCGACCGAATGGTAAAAAATGGTCAGTAAGAATCTTATCAGCGGGCAGATCATATTCTAAAAGAGCATAGCATTTTACATATGGTGCAAGATCAGGGGAAGGCTGAAACTCTTGATACTTGGCAGTTGGATGTAGCATAGTTAAAAGTTTATTGACCTGCGAATGTTTATTCTATAAAGACGTAATCCGTATAGCCACTTCCTTCTCGCAATGGCTTGGTATACTTCGGCAAGCTATCAAGTAAAATAATTTGCCCTGGTCTCCATAATGAAAGAGCCTCTCCCTTGATTTCTGACTCTCCGGAATGCTCAAAAGGAAAGTAAAAGTTACGTGTCCGTTCGCTGTCAAATATGAGAAGGTGAACATACTGACCTTTATGATCTCCGCGCTGCCCTTTGATAATGTATGACTCAACACCAGGAACCTGTTTTTTGAAAGTGGGTGTAAGCTGTTCCCGGGCGAAGCGCT
Organism: Catalinimonas locisalis; assembly: GCF_038039535.1. Taxonomy (NCBI): domain Bacteria; kingdom Pseudomonadati; phylum Bacteroidota; class Cytophagia; order Cytophagales; family Catalimonadaceae; genus Catalinimonas; species Catalinimonas locisalis. Next base: position 71,856 of record NZ_JBBPHP010000034.1, read on the forward strand.
CAAGCTCAGAAGTATCTGTATCTAGTAAAAGAGTAAGTTCTCGGAACGCCATTATTTTCCCCTTACTTTCCTTCTTCATAACTGAAGGTGTTTTCTCATGAGAGCTAGCCAATGATAATAGGCCAATTATTATCAGTCCGCCAGGAAATGATTTTTTTATTAAGTCCATTGATGGTATAGTTTTGTTGAAAATTCACATAATGATCCAATATGCTACTATTCTCCTTTTTAGATGACCTGGCACACAGAACTTCAAAACTGTTTGTCAATCTAATTAGGGAAAGTAATCTCTGGTGAAGCCTGAAACCATGGTACTTAGCATATAGAGTCAGTTTACAATAAATAATTGTTATTAATTTAAAGTTTGCTAATTACTTAATAAACCTCTAATGAGTAGCTTGTAGGTCCGGATGAGCGCTTAACGTGTTTTGATTATTTTCAGGTGAACTTAGCGTTATAGTTGTTTATTCATTGGCTTACATGCCTGTTACTCACTGAGAGCCACTAACTATCCTGAGTTTTCAACCATCTACATTTTTTCTGTTATTTTTTTTATCCAAATGCCTATATTAATGCATGCACTGGATATTCGTTTGCTGCTTAGTGGTATGCTGGCTACCCTCCAACGCCAATTTGATGAGAAACCAGCCTCAGGAGGTTTTTCTTCTGGAAAGAAATAGTGCTGAGCAGGAAAGGCTCAGTCTGGATAGTTATGGACAGTACTGGGTAGATACCAGCAGCTCCTTTACCATAGAGCAGGTCATACAGCAAAGCAAGGATTTTCAGGAAATAAAAGATTTGAATTGGCTGGACCGGTGGAAGTTGCAGTTTCTGCGTACTCCTTTATGGATTCATTTTACGCTTGAAAATAACACAGAAGTGGTGCAATCCTACCATATGTCATTAGGTCTACATGATATTAGCGAAGCCTATGTGTTCGGGGAAGAGCAAATGATTGCGCATTATCATATGGGAAATTTGCTACCCCTCCATCAGCGACCAGTGTCGGTAATCTGGCCCTTCACCAATAGTAATACCATGCCTCTGGAGATTCTTCCCGGAAAAAAAATCCTAATTTATGCTAAAATTCTAAACCCTTACGGTCCTAATCTGGAAGGGAAAAATAACCAATATAATGCAGCCCTCATTCAACCGGATTTCGTAGAAGAAAAATCAATACAGCATCTGCTTTCTTCTATCTTTTGCCAGGGCGCTTTGTGGTTTATCCTGATTTTTCATCTGGTCAATTTCCTGATCAACCGAACCAGGGTTTACCTCTGGTACTGCCTTTTTTTGCTGGCGGTAATCCTCCACATGCTGGACAGTGATTTTTTTTTACTTTATCTGTTACCCCAGCACTATCCTGCCTTCACTGACTATGTTTTTATGGTAGGAGTAGGGCTGGTATTTATCAGTTATTTTCAGTTCTCCAAAGTCGTCATGATTTCTACCCAGAGAGCGGTATGGGCAGAGAAGATATTTACCAGGCTACTTTACGTTCAGATTGTCTTTTTTGCTACTTGGATATTGATCTATACGCTGAACCGCTTCATTTTTCCTGATGGAATATTGATAGGATGGGTTACAATATGGCACACACTTTATCAACTGCTGATCGTCTTGGAGATCGTAGTGGTCGTAATCCTGAATGCGCTCCTCATTAAAGAAATCAGCTCTAATGTGATTCGCTACTATGTGGCTGCCAATACCTACATGGCACTGGTACTGGCTTTACATTTTGCCATGCCCTATCTTCTTCCACAAACAATAGAGGCTAGCAATTACTACCTTAGTTTGCTGGCCAACTATTCTCTTGAAACCAGTATTCTCGGTCAGGTGCTCTTATTCTCTATCGCATTGGCGTATGTGGTGAAAGAGAAGGAACAGACGATGGAAAGAGCTTTTGCCAGTCGTTTATCTGAGGTAGAAATGCAGGCTTTGCGTTCGCAAATGAATCCCCACTTTTTATTCAATTGCCTGAATTCTATCAATCGTTTTGTGGTAAGCCATCAGCCCGCTGAGGCTTCTGAATACTTGTCACGTTTTGCACGTTTGGTAAGAATGATACTTCAGAACTCACAAAGCCCATTAGTACCTCTGGTAGAAGAGATTGAAGCCATGCGGCTTTATATGGACATGGAAGCCCTTCGTTTTGAACACAGATTTACCTATGAGATAAAAATTAGCAAAGAAGTAGAAATTCAGTATATTGAGATACCGCCCATGCTATTACAGCCTTACCTGGAGAACGCCATCTGGCATGGTCTGCTTCACAAAGAAGAAGGAAACGGACATTTGATTTTGGAAATCACAAAGCAGGATGATATGCTTATCTGTACAATTGAAGATAATGGCATCGGACGAGAACAAGCTGCTTTGCTTCAAAAAAACAAAAGCGCTAAGCGAAAGTCTATGGGGATGAAAATAACTTCGGAGAGATTAAGGCTGCTGGAAAGGCAGCGCAATATTAAGGCTGAAGTGCAAATCAAAGATCTGGTAGCAGCGGACGGATCGGCATTGGGTACACAAGTTAATATCAGAATGTCTTTGCACCAACTTGAACAATAAGAGCATGTTTAAATTTTGAAAAGAGCAGGTCAGGACGTAAACTTTGGGTCAACCAAAACTCAAAAGTTTATGCAAA
>NZ_JBBPHP010000035.1:0-74344 GCF_038039535.1 Catalinimonas locisalis
CTATTAAAACTGCCTTTGCCTATTTGAATGATATAAAGCAAGGATTAGGTATCAGCTTAGTTGCGTAACTTCAGTGACTAACTAACTATTGCCTCAACGCAACTTACTATTACGAGCAAAAGAGGCTCATTTTAAGAAAATTAGAAATGAGTTAAGATAAGCTTCAGGTCAACAAATAATGAGAAATAGATAGCATTAGTAAATTTGAATTAATACTCAAAAAATAAAAATGGCAACTTAAATCTTTATTTTCACTCTCAATCGTTGTACTGGCTCATAGTACGGTTAATTCCTATTGTACAAAAAGATAAAATCATTTCTCCAGCCCTGTCCATCAGAAGGGGCAACTTCTCAATCTCTTCCACTGGAAAATTGCCTAATACGTAATCTACTTGTTTCCCTTTGGCAAAATCATTTCCAACCCCAAATCTTAAACGAGGATATTGAGAACTACCTACTACTGATTCAATGTCTTTTAACCCATTATGACCTGCACTTGAACCTTTAGCGCGCATTCTCAACTTACCAAATGGCAAAGCTATATCGTCCGTTACTATCAAACAGTTATCTACGGAAATTTTTAGCTGCTGTAACCAGTAGTTCAAAGCCTTTCCACTTCTGTTCATATAAGTATTTGGCTTCAAAAGATAAATGCTTCTGCCTTTAGTTTTGAAAGAAGCAGTGTCTCCTAATTTACTTTGTGTAAATTCAATTTCTTGCTTTTCAGCAAGTCTGTCTAATGTCAGAAACCCTATATTGTGTCTGTTCAATTCATATTCTGGTCCAGGGTTTCCTAAGCCAACAATCAAAAATTTCATAATAAATATTAAAAAGAAAAATCCTGTTCAAATTAATTGATGAACAGGATTCATTCTTGAAACAATTCAATAAGATTTATTCTTCAGAAGTTTGGGTTTCTTCTTCTTCTACCCCTACTCCTTCCTCTTCTACCCCTTCTTCTTCAGCGTCTTCAGTTCTTCCTCTTAACGCACGAGGTACCTCAATTACAGCAATTGAAACGGCAGGGTTATCCAAAATTTCAAAGTCTTCGGCTTTAACGTCTTTTACTTTGATAGACTTTCCAAAATCAAGCCCTGAAACATCTACATTGATATGCTCCGGCATATTTTTAGGTAAAGCCTTCAGTCTGAGAGACCTTCTTTTGAACATAAGCGTACCACCTTTGCCTACACCAGGAGCATTACCAATAAGGTGTAAAGGAATTTCCATTTTCACTGGCTTTTTCTCCTGTAGTTCCAGAAAATCAGCATGTAAAATCACCTCATTAACTGGGTGAAACTGAATGTCCTGTAAAATACATCTTTTATGTTCTCCTTCAATATTGAGATCAACCATGTGAGCTTCAGGAGTGTATACCAAAGGACGAAACAGAATCATTGGTGCATAAAAATGAATTTGCTCTCCACTTCCATACACTACACAAGGAACATTTCCCTCGGCACGAAGTCGCTTTGCCTCTTTTTTCCCGAGATTTGCTCTTTTATACCCTATAATCTCTACAGTTTTCATAATAAATTTATTGTTAATAGATAGTTAAAATCTTGCTTTACTTATAAAAAGCGGACTGATAGATTCGTGTTTATGTATCTTAGTTAAAGCACCTGCGAAAAGTTCAGCTACAGTTAACACTTTTATTTTAGAACATTCTCTTTTAAGTGGAATGGTATCAGTTACTACCAATTCATCCAACTGAGAATTCTCAATGTTTTCGTAGGCATTTCCTGACAAAACCGCATGGGTGCTTATTGCTCTCACTGAACGGGCTCCATTTTCTTTTATAATAGCAGCGGCCTTACAAAGAGTACCGGCTGTATCTACCAAATCATCCACCAAAACCACATCTCTATCTTCTACATCGCCTATTACTTGCATACTTTCTACCTGATTTGACCTTTTACGTTGTTTATCGCAAACAACCATATCAGTTTGAAAGTATTGAGCAAAATTTCTAGTTCTTTTCACTCCTCCTACATCAGGCGAAGCAAAAACCAGGTTTTCAGTAGGCAACTGGCTAAGATAAGGGACGAATATTATGCTGCCACTAAAATGGTCCACCGGAAAATCAAAAAAACCTTGAATTTGACCAGCATGAAGATCACAAGTCATCAAACGGTCAGCCCCAGCAGCCGATAACAGATTAGCTATCAGTTTGGCACCAATAGCTACTCTTGGCTTATCTTTTCTATCCTGTCTAGCATATCCGAAGTAAGGTACCACTGCAGTCACATATTTTGCACTGGCTCTTCTGGCAGCATCAATCAACAAGAGTAGTTCCATTAAATTATCTGAAGGAGCAAACGTTGATTGAACCAAAAACACATCACAGCCTCTTACAGACTCAGTAAAATGGGGAGAAATTTCACCGTCGCTAAACTTTTCTATGTTTACCTCACCTAATGGCTTACCATAGAGATGTGCAATTTTTTCTGCTAGGTAACGGGTTGCTTCACCGGAAAATATTTTGACTGTAGCCATATAAGTGAAGTTCAGCGGATTTGCTAAAAACTAATCCCAGTTTACTTAAGTCAGTAAACCGGGATTTTAAAGTTGTCCGGCAAGGACTCGAACCCTGAATAACAGGACCAAAACCTGCTGTGTTACCATTACACCACCGGACATCGTTTTTTGGAGGTACAAAAGTAGTTACTTTTAAATTACTCGCAAACTATGATGAAAAAAAATTTAAAAAAAGTATTACTTCTGAGCTTTTAGATCATACAAATCAAAACAATCTTCGAGTAGCTTATTTATCATGAATAAAAAGCTTCAATTTGTGTTAGTATCAATCAAATTACTATTAATCCAATGGCCATAGTACATATGGCATACATCTTGTCTTAATCTTGTTTTGGTACAATTATTTTGTCTAACTATTAAGACTTTATCGTATGAATAACTGTTTCTTAAAGTTATGAATTATATTTTTCCGTCTCCGTTATATAAATATAAGCATAAAAAATATTAAAATATTTTGTGTTTAATAATGATTAGTAATATATTTACGACATATATTACATATGTTCAATATTTTTATTGAATAATACAAAATGACAGCCTTTGAATTTATAAAAAAAAGTCATTACTCAAAATCATTAATTTTACTGCTGTTAGTAGCAGATATTTTAGTGTTGATATTGTCTTTCCGGCTTTCATATTACTTTTACTATGATCTAACATTTATTAGTAAAAGTTCTTCAGAAAGTCTATTGGTTATTTATTTACTGTCTTGGGTAATTGCTTCTTTATTTGGTAATATCTATCATATTGATAACCTAAAAAAGATTGATAGAATTGCAATAGTCAATTTTCTTGGCCTATCATTCAGTGCTTTGATTTCTGGAGTTTACGTAATATGGTTATATCCAAATTTATTTACAACTGAGTTCATTATCTCAATTTATGGTCTTTCTTATATATTATTGTTTACTCTAAGAATATTAGAATTAAAAGGATATAAGTTTATTAGGTCTCTGAAAAACACACGAAAAAATATTGTAGTAGTAGGTTATACTTTTTCAGGGAAAAGGCTATATGATTACTTTAAAGATAGTGCATCCTATGATTACAACTTTTTAGGCTTTTTTGATGACAATGAAGTACAGGATGAAGAACTTATCTTAGGAAAACTTAAGGATGTTCAAAATTTTTGTGTCAGAGAAAATGTGGATGAAATTTATTATGCACTTCCAAATCATGCCGCTCTTGTTGACAGACTAGCTAAATTCGCTGACGATAATTATATGTATTTTGGTCTGGTCCAAGACATTGGAGGACTCTCTAGCAAAAAAATTGATACTCACTTATACGATGACGGCAGAATTCCAATAGTCACTCCACGTCGCGACCCCCTTCGTTTTTTTTTCAATCAACAAGTGAAAAGAGTATTTGACATATTTTTCTCCTCATTTGTCATATTCTTCATTTTTCCTTTTATCGTTCCCATAGTGGCATTGTGTATCAAATTAGACTCTAAAGGCCCTATTTTCTTTAAGCAACTTAGATCCGGAAAAAATGGTAAGCCTTTTTGGTGCTATAAGTTTAGAACAATGACAGTGAATAGCGAGGCCGATAGTAAACAAGCTACTAAGAATGATGCTAGAGTTACCAAAATTGGTAAAATACTCCGTAAGACCAGTTTGGATGAAATTCCACAGTTTTACAATGTATTAATCGGAGATATGTCGGTTGTTGGGCCCAGACCTCATATGTTAAAGCATACTGAAGAATACTCGGCGATCATTAACAATTTTAACGTTCGCCACTTTATCAATTCAGGAATAACTGGCTATGCTCAGGTAAATGGATATAGAGGAGAAACTAAAAACAATGCTCAAATGGAAAAGAGGGTAATGTATGATAATTGGTATTTAGAGAACTGGAGCCTCACCCTAGACATAAAGATTATTATCAAAACAGTTGTTAATGCCTTTAAAGGAGAAAAAAACGCATATTAAGTTTCAATTCAGTTTAATAACAAATTAATGATGAAAATAAGTGTATTTGGTCTTGGATATGTTGGTGCGGTCTCTTGCGCATGCTTTGCTAAATTAGGTCATCAGGTTATTGGGGTTGACGTAAGCGAGTTAAAAATAAAGCTTATTAATAGTGGCAAGTCACCTATCGTAGAGAAAGATTTAGATGAATATATAGAAGAGGGAATTAATAATGGAAACATCACTGCTACTAATCAGGTAGAAAAAGCTGTTCATAATTCAGATATATCCATTGTTTGTGTAGGAACTCCTAGCCAAATTAATGGAAATATTGATCTGACTTATATCTACCGGGTGTGCAGTGAAATTGGTGAAGCTATCAAAACAAAAGATGGCTTTCATACTGTAGTGATCAGAAGTACTGTAGTACCTGGCACCATTAAACAATGCACCCAGATAATTGAAGATGTTTCAGGCAAAAAACATGAAGTTGATTTTGGAGTTGCTTCAAATCCAGAGTTTTTGAGAGAGAGTACAGCCATAGAAGATTTCTGGCATCCACCTTATTCGGTCATAGGTACTCTAAGTAAACAAAGCGAAAAGCTTTTGATAGATTTGTACAATGATATTGATGCCCCCATATATACGCTTAAGCCTGAAGAATCAGAAATGATTAAATACGCAAATAATAACTTTCATGCAGTGAAAGTTACTTTTGCAAATGAAATAGGTAACATATGTAAAGAACTAGGTGTGGATGGACAGAAAGTAATGGAGGTAGTAGCTAGTGACAACAAACTTAACCTTTCTCCATACTACATGAAGCCCGGTTTTGCATTCGGAGGATCATGCCTGCCTAAGGATGTGCGAGGACTAAATTATCGTGCCAAAACACTTGACCTCAAAACTCCACTCTTGAGCAGTCTGATGAACAGCAATAACTATCAGGTTGAAAGAGGCTTACAAATGGTTTATAAGACCGGTAAGAGGAAAATAGGATTTTTAGGATTTGCCTTTAAGGCGGGAACAGATGACTTAAGGGAAAGTCCGGTAGTTGAAATCATTGAAACACTTTTGGGTAAAGGATATGAGCTTTCATTATATGATAGCAATATTCTTCTCTCTCGTTTGATGGGAAAAAATAAAGACTATCTCACCGGTCATATCCCTCACATCAATAGGGTACTCAAAGATTCAGTGGAAGATGTTATTAATGAATCTGACGTGATTGTGTTTGGAAATAAATCTGAAGAATTTAAGCAGGCACTTCAATCAATTTCAGAAGATAAAATAATTATTGACCTGGTTAGAGTTGATAAAACCAGAATTACAAAAGATAACTATGTCGGAATTTGCTGGTAAACATATATTGATCATTATTGAGAATCTTCCTGCACCTTTTGACAGAAGGGTTTGGCAGGAAGCATGTACACTTAAAGAAAAAGGGGCAGATGTGAGTATAATTTGCCCAAAAATGAAAGGGTATACAGAAAGTTATGAAAGGATCAATGATATTGATATCTACAGACATCCTCTACCGCTTGAAGGTAGTGGTGCGCTAGGCTATTTATTTGAATACAGCACCGCAATATTTTGGGAGCTAATCTTAAGCTTTAAGATTTTCTTTAAGAAGCGTTTTCATGTCATTCATGGCTGCAATCCTCCTGATTTGATTTTTTTAACAGCACTTCCTTTTAAGCTTTTCGGTGTAAAATATGTATTTGATCATCATGATATAAATCCTGAACTTTATATAGCAAAATTTGGGAAGAAAGATTTCTTCTATCGTTGTATGATTTGGTTGGAACGTCTTACCTTCAAGACTGCTGATTTTAGCATTGCCACAAATGAATCTTATAAGCAGATCGCTATTGAAAGAGGAAAAATGCCAAAAGATAAGGTTCAAGTAGTAAGGAGTGGACCGAGTTTGGAAAGGATTAAACTCACTCCCGGTAACCAAAAATACAAAAAAGGCAGGCCCTACCTTGTTGGTTATGTTGGAGTAATTGGAGTACAGGAAGGACTTGATTTATTGCTACAAGCAGTAAATCAATTGATTACCAAAAGACAAGATGTGCAATTTGCAATTGTAGGAGGTGGTACTTCTTTGGAAGATATCAAGAAAATGGCTTCGGAAATGGGCTTAGAGGATTATGTAGACTTTTATGGCAGAGTGAGTGATGAAAAATTATTGGATGTACTTAATACTTGCGATGTCTGTGTCAACCCTGACAAACCCACTGTCATGAATAATCTCTCCACTATGAATAAGATTATGGAATATATGGCTTTGAAAAAGCCTATCGTTCAGTTTGATCTTAAAGAAGGCAAAGCTTCTGCTCAGAAAGCATCATTATACGCCAAAAATAATGACACTCAAGACTTTGCGGAAAAAATCATGTGGCTGCTGGATCATGAGCAAGAAAGTGGTGAAATGGCTGAATATGGATATAGCAGAGTACTAAGCAAGCTTTCTTGGGAGCATGAAAGTATCAAGTTGTCGGAATTTTATGCAAGAGTATTGAATGTTGAAATCCCAAAACCATCTAAAGTGCTTAATTGATCCTTCAAAAAAATTATTTCTTTAGGCAATAATTTTAACTTGATTAAACAAATAGCCCGTATTTTATTTTTAAATACGGGTATTCTTTTATTCTATAAACTTATTTTTTTATGCTTAACCGAAGTACTTTTTCTTTCCTTCTTATTATTGTTCTGGTACTCAGTTGCCAAAAAGTGCCACTCACGGGTCGGCAGCAATTTACGCCCCTTCCTGAAAGTCAGATTTTGAGTTTAAGTTTTCAAAACTATAACCAAGTCTTACAAAGCAGCCAACTTTCTAATGATCAACAAGATGTCCAGATGATCAAAAGGGTTGGAAAAAAACTCGCAAGCTCTGTTGAAAACTATTTCAGAGAGAATAACTTAAACGATAGAATTGATGATTTTGAATGGGAATTTAATCTCATAAAAGATGATGACATGGTTAATGCCTGGTGTATGCCTGGCGGTAAAGTAGCCTTCTATACTGGAATTTTACCTGTATGTGAAAATGAACAAGGCGTGGCTACCGTGATGTCACATGAAATAGCTCATGCCATTGCCAAACATGGTAATGAAAGGATGGCACAACAGTTAGCTGTTCAGTTAGGTGGGATGGCTTTAAGTGTTGCATTAAGTGAAGAGCCTGAAACTACCCAGCAATTAGCTTTTGCTGCATTTGGACTAGGGGCACAATACGGCGTATTATTGCCTTACAGCAGAAAACACGAATCTGAGGCAGATGAATTAGGCATTTACTTTATGTCTATGGCTGGCTATGATACCAATGCTGCTATAGATTTTTGGCAAAGAATGGCTCAGCAGGGAGGTGAAAGACCACCAGAATTCATGTCAACTCACCCTTCTCCTGAAAACAGAGTTGCCCACATCAGGAGGGTGATTCCTAAAGCACAGAAATTTAAAGGAGAATATTAAAATTAATTTGCTCCTTCAAGCTTGTATTTACCTGTAACATACAGTTTGTAATCTTCACAAGACATTTTTCCTGTCTCTTTACAATAGGGACAGGCTTTATACACTGATGTGCCCAAGGAACCCCGTTCTATGGTTACTCCATCTCCTGAACAAACAGGACAAACGACAAAAGGAGTCTGCTGACAGTTAATAAATTCCTTTTTAGGAGACTGTTTGTTAGTCTGAGTCTTTGAAGCTGTATTTTGAAGGGTTTGCTGTTCTTCCTCGGCTAGCTTCAGGTATTCTACTGCCGCATCAAAAAAACGGCCTGAAGTGCCCTTCAGCTCAATATATTTATTTAGCCAATCAATACTTTGGCTCATTTTGTCCAGATGGTAAGAGTTTTTGCCAAAATAAAAGCAAAGATCAGCAGGAACAACTTCCACATTCAATAGCACCTCTCTGAACAGTTCTTCTGCCTTTTCAAAATTACCCTGATTCATAAACTCTACTCCCTCATCCATCTTCATCATTTGCTGGCTTTGGTTGAGGTCCAACACTTGTTGTGCTATGGCTTGAAAATGAACAGATAGTAACAGAGCCGATATATATATAAACTTTGACACGTAATTTATATTTAGCTGCTAAAGTTAAGAATTAATCATTATTCTCTTAGGAATAACTCTTTCAATCCTAAAAAATGATAATAGTATCATATTTCTTTTCATCTATTTGCATAAATAATACTTTTGTGAATGAACAAGCAAGAATTGGAAGAGGGAAAACTTCTAAATTTACAATTTGATAAAAGAGACGGACTTTTACCTGTAATTGTTCAGGACTCAGAATCAAAAGAGATTCTGATGCTCGGCTATACGAACAAGGAGGCATTTGACAAAACTATCTCCTCAGGAAAAGCCACCTTTTGGAGTACTTCAAGAAAGCAGTTATGGACAAAAGGAGAAACTTCAGGAGACTTTTTAAAAGTAAACAAGACCTTTGTAGACTGTGATCAGGACGCATTAATCTACCAAGTATCTATGCAAGGTTCTGGGACGTGTCATACCAAAAAAGCAGATGGAAATGCGCGGAAAAGTTGTTTCTATCGGAAATATAACCCAACTAAAAACCTTCTTGATATTATAGATCCTTAATTAAAAAAGGAATGATCAGAGGGACATCAAATCTTATATTTCAGAAGTGATTCGTAAACTATATTTAAAAATTACGTTTACCTGAATAACCATCTGGTAAACTGATATTTATTATAATTCTGATTACAATAAAAACTCATTTGATTAATCATAAATATGGACCAAAAAGGGCGTGAAAAATACCCTGTTTACGTTACAAACAGCTATACACGGAAAAAAGAGAAATTTGAACCTCTACACCCATCTCATATAGGAATGTATGTCTGCGGTCCTACAGTTTATGGAGACCCACATCTTGGACATGCCCGTTCGGCTATCACATTTGATATCGTAGCACGATATTTCCGTTTTCTGGGATACAAAGTCAGGTATGTAAGAAACATTACTGATGTAGGTCACCTTGAAGATGAAGTTTCAGAAGAAGGTGAGGACAAGATTAGCAAGAAAGCACGCTTAGAAAAGTTGGAGCCTATGGAAGTGGTACAATTGTACACTAATCGCTACCATGATGCTATTGCTAAACTGAATGTGGTACCTCCCAGTATTGAGCCTTCAGCCAGTGGCCATATACCTGAGCAGATCAAAATTATTGAAGAGATTATCAAAAATGGGTATGGCTATGAAGTAAACGGTTCTATATATTTTGACCTTGAAAAATATGCAAAGAATCAGCCTTATGGCAAGCTATCTGGTAAAGTGCTGGATGATCTTAAAGCAGGAAGTAGAGAAACGCAGGGTTTAGGAGAAAAAAGAAGCCCACATGACTTTGCTCTATGGAAGAAAGCAAATCCTGAACACATCATGCGTTGGGATTCTCCCTGGGGTGAAGGTTTTCCGGGATGGCATATTGAATGTACCACCATGTGCACTAAGTATCTCGGGGATGAATTTGACATACATGGTGGAGGCCTGGATTTACAGTTTCCTCATCATGAAGCAGAACTTGCTCAAAGCTTTGGAGCCACTCATAAAAATCCTGTTCGCTACTGGATGCATAACAATCTGGTAAGCATAGACAACCAGAAAATGAGCAAGTCTTTGGGTAATTTTATTACTATTGAAGAACTTTTCAGTGGTGATCATTCCAAACTTGAGCAAGCTTATAGCCCTATGACTGTAAGGTTTTTCATCCTTCAGGCTCATTACCGAAGTCCGGTTGACTTTTCTAATCAGGCATTACAAGCTGCAGAAAAAGGCCTGCAAAGGCTCATGAATGCGTCTGAGCATCTTAATAAACTTGAGCATCAGAAAGGAGAAATCGATAGTGAGTTGGAAGAAGAAATTAAAGATTTCAGTTTTTCCTGCTACGAGCATATGAGTGATGATTTTAATACGGCCAAAACTATTGCCTCTTTGTTTGAACTCAGCAGCAAGATCAACGCATTCTATCATAAACAGCTGGATCTGAGCACAATATCTTCAGAAACCTTTACCCTACTCAAGGATACTTTCACTGGTTTTGTGGAAGATGTATTGGGCTTAATCTTTGAAAAAAACGATCAGAGTGATCGGGTAGATGCTCTGGTAAAACTATTTATTGATCTGCGGAGGGATGCAAAACATCAAAAAGACTATGCTACAGCTGATAAGATTCGTCAGCAGTTAGCCGACATAGGGGTACAATTAAAAGATGAGAAGAACGGAAGCACATCATATTCATTAATTTAACTTCTTTAGTTTTTCCTAATAGCTCTTCCATTAAATATTACATCCTAAAACCTTAGAGCAATTTTTAGAGTAAATATGATACGTTTGCTTTAGATTTTGAAAAAAAGAAAATGATATTATCTGGAAGAGAAATAGAGAAACTGATTGATAAAGAGATATTTATTAATCCGTTTTCAGTAGATCAACTTAATCCCAATAGCTATAATCTTCGTTTACACAATCAATTACTAGTTTATGAAGATGAAGTAATAGACATGAAGAAGGATAATGAGGTAAAGAAGCTCGTTATTCCGGAAGAAGGCCTGGTTTTACAACCTAATCGCTTGTATCTGGGCAGAACCATTGAAACTATTAAAGCCGAATATCACGTTCCTAAGCTGGAAGGACGTTCGTCCATTGGGCGTTTAGGCATTATGGTACATCTAACTGCTGGTTTGGGCAATATTGGTTCGGATGGTCACTGGACACTAGAACTTGCCTGCATACAACCGGTCAGGATTTATCCTGGAGTGGCTATTTGTCAGATTTACTTTGAAGACATCAAGGGTGAATATGACATTTACAAAAGCAAGAAATACCATCATGATGATATACAGCCTAGTCTGATTTATCAGGAATTGCAGTAATGCTTGTAACTATTTTACAGAGATTTGCTTTAACTTTAATACGCTTTTACCAACTAGCTATCTCTCCCATTCTGGGTAGCCATTGCCGACATACGCCAAGTTGTTCTCAGTATACAATTGTTGCTATCAAGGAATGGGGAGTATTGAAGGGTATACTACTCGGAGCCAAACGTATTGCCAGATGTCACCCATGGGGTACCTCAGGTTTTGACCCTGTACCCAAGAATAATGAACCTAACAAAAAAGATCTGGTTAACCCTTTAGACAACAAGCATTGAGTCGGCCAGATATATTGATTGACTAGCACTTATGATCCAAAAAGTAAACCTGAGTTTATTTTAGTATTCATATGAAAGAGGAAGAAAAATATATGAGGCAAGTTTTTGAACTTGCTAAGAAAGGTGAGGGTAAAGTAAGTCCTAACCCTATGGTGGGCTGTGTAATTGTGAATAATCACAAGGTAATAGGGAAAGGTTGGCATCAGGAATATGGAAAAGCCCATGCAGAAAGGAATGCTATAGATAATGTTACTGATAAAAAATTATTGACAGATAGTACAGTTTATGTAAATTTGGAGCCTTGTTCGCACTTTGGAAACACTCCTCCTTGCTGTGATTTGTTAGTTTCCTACAAGGTTAAAAAAGTAGTAATTGCTAATGTGGATCCCAATCCGTTGGTAAATGGAAGAGGCATCAAAAGGATGCAAGATGCTGGAATAGAAGTTATTACAGGAGTGCTTGATCAGGAAGGCAAAAAACTTAATGCATCTTTCTTTGAGAAAATGCAACGTAAAAAACATATTCAAACTGTTGACTAATTTATTGCTCAGATGTTGCTACATAACAGGATTGATAAAAGAGTTTTAAAAAAACAAATGGAAGAGAGTAATGAGAAAAGAGTTACTCTTTCTTTTTATAATTACGCTAACATTGCAGCGCCTGATGTTCTTCGTGATAAACTCTATGCAGAGTGGTCAGAAATTGGAGTACTGGGCAGAGTTTATCTGGCTAAAGAGGGAATAAACGCTCAGATTAATGTTCCAGAAAATAACTTTGAAGACTTTAAGACACACATCAAAAGCCTTGATTTTCTACAGGGAGTTAGATTGAACATTGCTGTAGAAAAAGAGGGTAAATCTTTTTATAAGTTAAAAATAAAAGTACGCTCTAAAATCGTTGCTGATGGTCTTGAAGAAACTCAATTTGATGTAACTGATAAAGGTAAGCATGTAAATGCTGAAGAGTTTAACCGCCTTACTGACGATCCGAAAACGATCGTAGTAGATATGCGCAATCACTACGAAAGTGAGGTAGGACATTTTGAAAATGCTATCCTACCTGACGTTGATACTTTTCGGGATGCGTTGCCTATCGTAAAAGAAACGCTTCAACCCTACCGCGATCATAATATTATTATGTATTGTACAGGAGGTATTCGCTGCGAAAAGGCTAGTGCATATTTCAAACATCTGGGATTCAAAAATGTACATCAGCTAGAAGGTGGAATTATCAAATATGCTCATGAAGTAGAGTCCAAAGGACTTAAAAATAAGTTTATTGGCAAAAATTTCGTTTTTGATGAAAGATTAGGTGAAAGAATATCAGAAGATATCATCAGCCACTGTCACCAGTGTGGAAAACCTTGTGACAATCATACCAATTGTAAAAATGATGCCTGTCATCTGTTATTCATTCAATGTGATGAATGTGCTAGCAAGTTAGAAGGTTGCTGTTCTGATGAATGTAAAACATTCATCCATTTGCCTGAAAATGAGCAAAAAAATCTGAGAAAAAAGTTTCAGCAAAAACGCAATATCTTCAGAAAAGGAAGGGCTGATCATCTAAAAGAACATTGGCTGAAAGGTGCTAAACTTGTAGATAACCAAGCTCACAGTTAATTGTGAGCTTTTTTTTATCTGTAAAAGTTTGTTGAAATCTAAGTATGCACCTTTTCTCTCCTTCCTTTTTATATTAATTCATTAGCACTTCTTTTCAATTCACTCATATTCCATCATGTGTAACTTTTGATTATGGTTTGAAGGTGTGAAACTTCACTCTGCTGCTAATTTTGATAGTATACTTTATATCAGAAAAGCGCCAAAGTAGAGAAAGCACAAACCACTTATAATTCAAGTTATACATGCCCAAAATAAAATATTATTACGATCCTAATACCTGCAAGTACGAGAAAGTAAAAGTGACTAAAAAGGAATGGATTATTGATGGGATCATGAATATCTCCATTGTTCTCTTTGCTGCTATTGGTGTTGCTTTAATTTATATGAATTTTTATGACTCTCCTAAGGAAGTAAGCTTAAGAAAAGAGAACGAAAAGCTTCACTTTTACTACAATATTTTGCAAAAACAAATGGACGAAGCATCGTCTATGTTAGCGTTGCTTCAGGACAGAGATGATGGAATCTACCGTACGATTTATGAGCAGGATCCAATTCCTGAATCAGTTAGAAACGCAGGTATCGGGGGAGCGGAAAGATATAATAAACTCTTACAAGCTAATTTGAGTAAAGAAGATCTCATTCTGTCAACAGTCAAAGACATTGACCAGATCAAGAGAAAAATGTACATACAAACAAAATCGTACGACGAATTACTGACTTTAGCTAAGAACCAGCACTTGATGCTGGCTTCAATCCCAGCAATCGCCCCTATTTCTACCAATGACTCCTATCTTTCTTCTGGTTTTGGACTTCGTTATCACCCTATTTATAAAATAAGAAAACTGCACACAGGACTTGATTTTGCTGCACGTATTGGGACTGCTATATATGCTACTGGTGGTGGTACCGTTTCCAAAGTATCATCCAGTTATTATGGATACGGAAAACAGGTAGAAATTGATCATGGCTTCGGCTTTAAGACCAAATACGCTCATATGTCTGAGTTTAATGTTAAGGTAGGGCAAAAGGTAAAAAGAGGAGAATGTATCGGCTATTCAGGTAATTCAGGTACATCTTCAGGGCCTCACCTTCACTATGAGGTGCATAAAAACAGGAAAAAAGTGAATCCTATTCACTACATCTACCGAGACATCTCTGAAGAAGAGTATGAGATGTTAGTTAAATTGGCATCTATTGAAAACCAATCCATGTAAAAGATATAGCCTTTGTTTTTTGACTACAAAAAATAATGATGAACATAAAGCAATAGCATTTTCATTTAAGTAAATGCTATTGCTCGTCAACTAATCTTATTTTTTGCTACTATTACTCCACAGTATAATTCCTATTACCAGAACAACGACGCTAATAATAAGCGGTACATAGTTTGCCTGACTTACTACTACATCTGCCCCAAAAATACTGAAGCTATCAGAATCATCTGCTACTTGCATACCAGTAATGGCAGTAGCAGCAATACCTATTAAAGTGAGAACAATTCCCAATCCTTTTTTCATAAAAAATGATTAACATTTATAAAAAATTAAGACAATTATCACCAGACTGTCAAACTTCGTTGATTTCAGTCACACGATAATTGTCTTAAAGTAAAAAATTTCTAAGCACTATAGAAAATAGAATTGATATTATTGCATCAAGCATTGGTTTTATGCTTGCCTTTGCTTCTTCTTCCTTTGTTGAGATAAATTACTGCAACCACTAATGCTACTAAAGATACTGCAAATATGATGAGCACTGTGATTGAAGAGCCAGTAAAAATATTATGCGAAACTACTCCATCACCATCCTGGGTATAAGCTTCGTCTGTAGCATCATCAGGTAATACATCGGTCTCAGTACTCATTGATTCATCCGTCTCCGCACTACCACTGGCTCCTACTCCTGTTGCTGCAGTTTCAGAAACTGACTCTTCCTTGATGTAAGCCAGAATACTCATGATATCATCGTCTGATAGAAATTCAAAAGCAGGCATAATTTGCTCATTATACTGGCTAAAAAGCTGCTGAGCATATTCTTCTTCGGGGTCGGCAATGACCTCTTGAGAGTTTTTTATAAATCTTAAGAGCCAGTCAGTGGGCCTTGTGCCATGTACACTTGCCAATGCAGGACCAATGAGTTGTTTTTCAATCATATGACATGCACTACAGTGCTGCCTGAACAGGTCTCTACCATGAGCAATGGCTTGGGGGTCATCAGGAATACTTACTTCCGCTCCCTCACCCTGTACATATTGAACATTTTCTCTAGCATCTTCCTGTGCCTGGGTTTGAATTGGAGATAAGAGGAAGAAACTCATTAAGCATGCAATTGTACCTAAAAAATTTGTACACTTTCTTTTCTTGCTGTGTTTGAAAATTGATAACATCTTAAAAAATATTATTAGTCAAAAAAATATCTAACTTCCTATAATTGAAAGATGTAGAACAACTTAAATGTTTTGGAATATTATCTCTTTGTGATTTTGAATATACCCCTACCTCTCTGTCTTCTCTAGTAGCAGATGAATAGCCTCATAAAAAAACCTGATCCTTCATACTTTTTGTACGAATAGATCAGGCTTGTTTCAAAAAAAAATCAAATTATTTGAAAAGACCTAACTGGTCTTTTGAGGATTTATCTTTTTTTTTCTCGTTGATTTCCCATACCACCTCATCACCAGCAGATACATCTCCATTTTCCTTCACTTCTACTTTATTATTATCTTGATTCTTTTGCTCCTGACCATTGGAAGGAGCATCATCAATGAGCACTAAATTTTTGACTTTGTGAGGAGTAAGTTGGTTACCCAGCGCTTTCCATCCTTTTATATCTACAATGATATCCAAATCAATAATCTGCTTCTCATGCTGCCTCTCTCCATCTTTTTTATAAGTCAACTCAACTTGCGGCTGCTTAAGCGTGGTGGCTAAAAGTAAGCGAGAACTGCGTGCATCTGTGATGAAGCAAAATTTACGATCTGATGAAGAAGTCTCAATCTGAAACCGTTTTACCAAATGATTTTTAGACAAGCCATCATAATATACCGCCGTGATCGTATGCTTTGGATCAAACTTTTCAAGTAATATGATACTATCAGGATCAAACTTATTGGTGAGTTCATACGATTTTATTTCATAACAGCCGTCTTTGTACATCGCCAAAATCTGATCCTCTCCCTCAAAATTACCCAGATATCTCCCCCTTTCATCTGTGTTGAGTGTACCTACAAAATCATCGTACCAGATATCCAAACCACCCATGGTAGACTCTCCTTCGGCCGTTTTTACAACCTTGCGAATAGGATATTTCGTAAGAATGTTTCCCTGAGCTCCCCTACCCTTAATATCCAATGTGGCAAAGTCAAAATCAAATTCTTTGATTTTTGCTCTGGACCTTCCGGATAGATAAACCCTCACCATCTCAGCTTCGGCATTTGGATTGGCTGAGAAGTAATGCACTTTGGAGCCAGAATTACCTTTGGTCAGGTCATATTCCTTATCCCGGGTGACAGCTAATACCTGAAATCGTTTTACCATAGAGCGTCCTGATTTACCATCCTCATAAATCATGTTATACACTCTACGTTCGTCGTTTTTCCTGAAAATATCTACATGAATGATATCCTTACCCACGAATACTTTTTCGCTGATTCTACTTACCACGCACTTTCCATCAGCACGGAATACAATGATATCATCAATGTCAGAGCACTCGGTCACAAACTCATCTTTTTTGAGCCCATAACCTATAAACCCATCTTTTCGGTTAACATAAAGCTTTTCATTAGTAGCAGCAACTACATTGGCAGAAATGGTGTCAAAGTTTTTGATCAGTGTTTTACGCTCTTTGCCCTTTCCATATTTATCCAGCAGATACTTGAAGTACTTAATGGCAAACTCCCGGATATGCTCCAGATCATACTTAGTCTGCTCAAGCTCATCCTGCATTTTCTTCATGAGTTCGTCAGCCTTAAAGCTGTCAAACTTGGAGATTCGCTTAATTTTAATCTCAGTAAGTCTTACTAAATCATCCTGGGTAATCTCCCGGTAAAAGTCTTTTTTGAAAGGCTCTAAACCTTTATCAATTCTGCCTAAAACTTCTTCCCAGGTTTCCGCCTCTTCAATATCACGATATATCCTGTTTTCTATAAAGATCTTTTCCAGTGAAGCAAAGAGTATCTTCTCCATCAGCTCCTGGTACTTGATCTCCAATTCACGTTTCAGGAGATCAACTGTTTGTTCAGTATTGACCTTGAGTAACTCATTGACACCTAAAAATCGAGGTTTATCTTCCAGAATCACACAAGTATTGGGCGAAATAGAAACCTCGCAGTCGGTGAAGGCATAGAGGGCATCTTTGGTAATGTCTGGTGACTGTCCAGGAGCCAAAGAGATAAGAATTTCAATGTCCTTGGCAGTGTTATCTACTACCTTTTTGACCTTGATCTTCCCTTTGTCATTGGCTTTTAGAATGGAATCAATAAGACTGTTGGTAGTGGTACCGAAGGGAATATCTCTGATAACCAATGTCTTTTTATCGTATTCTTCTATCGTGGCTCTTACCCTAACTTTTCCGCCTCGCTTACCTTCGTTATAATCCGTAAAATCAGCCATACCACCGGTTGGAAAATCGGGTAGAAGGTTGATCTTTTTATTCTTTAAGAAATCTATTGAAGCTTGCAGGAGCTCACAGAAATTGTGCGGAAGGACTCTGGTAGATAAACCAACCGCAATTCCCTCTACCCCTTGTGCCAGTAAGAGTGGAAATTTTACAGGAAAAGTGACCGGTTCTTTTTTACGTCCGTCATAAGAAAGTTGCCATTCGGTAGTCTGAGGATTGAATACTACATCCAAAGCAAATTTAGACAAACGAGCCTCAATGTAACGAGGCGCAGCAGCATTATCGCCAGTACGTAAATCTCCCCAGTTACCCTGGGTTTCTATTAACAAATCCTTCTGGCCCATGCCTACCATAGCATCCCCAATGGAAGCATCTCCATGAGGGTGATACTGCATAGTTTGCCCAATGATATTGGCTACTTTATTAAATCTGCCGTCATCCATTTCCTTCATGGCATGAAGGATTCGTCTCTGCACTGGCTTGAAACCATCTTCAATGGCAGGTACTGCTCTTTCAAGAATAACGTAAGAGGCATACTCAAGAAACCAGTTCTCATACATGCCATCAATTCTTTCACCTGCCTGTAGTTCTTCGTCCTTTTCGCTCATTTCTTTCTTATTGCTTACTCCTTTAAATGTTATTTGACTTTGATTTGAAGTACTTTCAGCATATTTACCGTAATCATAATGGCTATGCCTAAGCTCAGATAAGCAAGAATCTGTATACTACTCACTTTTCTTTGAGCATGTTTGTACAGCTTTTGCCCTACTGTAATCTGTATGTCCTCCAACTCATGAGTAGTGTCCAAAAGCATATCAAATGCGGTCATGCTTTCCTGCCGATATACTTGGCTAGCCTTTTCAAATTGATTACTTTCTATATGCTGGATGATCCTATTTTCAATCCTCCTATAGTCTTCTACCAGCTCATTGAACTCAGATAAGCTGTTAGCCTCATCAACTGTCAGATGGGTTTTTGCATACTTTGCCTCTATCTGATCAATAAGCCGGTTGTTTTCCCTGATCTTATTAATTACCTCTGGTGCGCCTTCGTACTTCTCCATATACACCAGTTCTTCCAAATTGAGCCGATTCCGATAAAACTGCTCCTGTATCTTGGCCAGATCAAAAGAAGGCACCAGCCGGTCTTCTAACATGGATTTAAAATCATGCGAAAAGTCTGACAAATTTCTTGAGGTCACTATTGTAAGCACATTGAGTAACACCAATACTACCAAAAATGAAATAATTATTCTTTCTCTGTTAGATAACTTGCCAAGGAATCGCATAAAATATAAAATTGGATTACACTGCTACCTCTTCCACCAAATCTTTTTCTACCCTGAGCCTATCAATGATGAATGTCTGACGGTCAGGCGTATTTTTGCCCATATAAAAAGTAAGAAGTTTCTTAATGCTTACTTTATCATCTATAATAATAGGCTGAAGCCTGATCTCCTCCCCAATGAAAGCACCAAATTCATCAGGCGATATTTCACCTAATCCCTTGAAGCGAGTTATCTCAGGCTTATTGCCCAGCTTATTTACTGCCTGTCGTTTCTCATCCTCTGAATAGCAATAGATTGTCTCTTTCTTGTTTCTCACTCTGAATAGCGGCGTATCCAGGATAAAAACATGGCCGTTGCGAACCAAATCAGGGAAAAACTGTAAAAAGAATGTCAGCATGAGCAATCTTATGTGCATGCCATCCACATCAGCGTCAGTAGCAATGATGATTTTGCGATAACGTAAACCATCCAGCCCATCTTCAATATTCAAAGCATGCTGAAGCAGATTGAACTCCTCATTTTCATATACCACTTTTTTTGTCAGGGAGAAGCAGTTTAAAGGTTTACCTCTTAAGCTAAAAACCGCCTGAGTTTGCACATCTCTTGATTTGGTGATTGATCCACTGGCAGAGTCACCCTCAGTGATGAAAATCATGGTATCATCGCCTTTTTCTCCTTTTTTGTCATCGTAATGCATACGACAATCTCTCAGCTTTTTATTGTGCAAATTGGCCTTCTTAGCTCTTTCATTGGCCAGTTTCTTGATGCCCGCAATTTCTTTCCTTTCTCTTTCAGATTGCTGAATACGCTTGAGTAGCGCATTGGCGGTATCCTGATGCCTATGTAGATAGTTATCCAGCTGTTTTTTGATGAAGTCATTTATAAAAGTCCGCATGGTAGGACCTTCAGGACCTACGTTTTGTGAGCCTAACTTTGTTTTGGTTTGTGACTCAAAAACCGGCTCCTGCACTCTTACTGATATCGCAGCTACAATGGAAGCACGAACATCTGACGCATCAAAGTTTTTGTTGTAAAACTCACGTATAGTTTTTACAACTGCCTCACGGAATGCCGCCAGGTGTGTACCTCCCTGTGTAGTATACTGACCATTGACAAAGGAATAATATTCTTCACCATACTGATTGGTATGAGACATTGCAATCTCTATATCCTCACCTTTCAGGTGTATGATTGGATAGCGAAGATTATCTTCTGAGGTTTTATTAGAGAGAAGGTCCAAAAGTCCATTCTCAGAATGATACTTTTTTCCATTAAAATTAATGGTGAGACCTGAATTCAGGTAAGCATAATTCCAGAGTTGGTTTTCAAGAAACTGAGGCCTGAAATGAAAGTTTTTAAAGACGTCATCATCCGGTTCAAATACGATAAGGGTACCATTCTTATCAGTGGATTTGGTAATTTTGGCATCATTGGTGATCACGCCTCTCTCAAACTCTGCAATTTTAGTTTTTCCCTCCCGGAAGGACTGTACTTTGAAATGGTTAGAAAGGGCATTAACGGCCTTGGTACCTACACCATTCAATCCGACAGATTTTTGAAATGCTTTGGAGTCGTATTTTCCGCCGGTATTTATTTTGGATACACAATCAACCACTTTGCCCAGAGGTATCCCACGACCATAGTCTCTGATTTCTACTCTCTTTTCAGTAACCTTAATGTCTATATTTTTACCGAAGCCCATCACGTGCTCGTCAATACAGTTATCTATTACCTCTTTGACCAATACATATATTCCATCATCAAAAGAAGAACCATCTCCAAGCTTACCTATGTACATACCTGGTCTCAAGCGAATATGCTCACGCCAGTCCAGCGAACGTATACTGTCTTCGGTGTAGTTACTGTGATTGTTGTCTGCCATATTGTTTCAGAAAAAAACTTATAATACGTAAAATTTGCCTTGAACGCTCTAAATTGAGGATTTCTTATTCTTAATGCAAGTATATTCCCTGAGGAAACAGTTAAGGTTTTAACTTAGTTCGCCCCCTTTATTTGCTTGAATTTCAGCCAAATTGCCCGGGAAAAGTAAGGAGAAATTGGGCTTAAAAAAAATTTAAATTTCTAAGCTCAGACTATCATATGCCAGATGAACATGCGCAGGTAACATACGACTTACCTCCTGATGCATACCCAAATTATGGCTAATGTGGGTAAGAAAAGCCTGACGGGGATTTATTTCATCAATTAACTCCAGAGATTCTTCCAAAGTAAAATGAGAAATATGCTGTTTGTGTTGGAGAGCATTGAGCACTAAAACTTCCGTTCCTTTTATTTTTTCTTTTTCTGTCTCGGCAATAGATTTTGCATCTGTGATATAGGTAAAATTTTTGACTCTATAACCGAATACTGGAAGCTTGTAATGAAGCACTTCTATAGGCGTAAAAGTAACACCTTCTGCTTCAAAGGGTTGGTTTTCAATTTCGTTGACGACTACCTTGGGTACACCAGGATATTTATCAGCAGCGAAGACATAGGCAAACTCCTGCCTGAGTTGTGCTATTACCTGTTTGCTGGCGAAAACCGGCATATCTTTTTGCTGAGAGAAATTAAATCCTCTCACATCATCCATACCAGCGATGTGATCTTTGTGCTGATGGGTAAAGATTAAGGCATCCAGATGGGTGATTTGATTGCTCAGCACTTGTTGTCTGAAGTCGGGACCAGAATCTATGATGAAGCTTTTTCCATCTATTTCTATATGGACAGATGACCTCAGACGCTTATCCCGATAATCAAGTGAGCTACATACTTTGCATTGACAGTTAATCACTGGTACACCCTGCGATGTACCAGTGCCTAAAAAAGTTACTCTCAAATCTTAGAGGAAGTTTCCAGTATTTCCAGAAGAAATTTTTTATTTTTATCACTCAGGGATTCAATATCAAGATCCACCAGTTTGATGATATCCATCAGACAGTTTATTTTACCTTCAAGAGGATAATATTTATTGATGATCGCCACCTTGGTTTCGTTAAGAATGCAATACCCTGACTTAAAATTACCTTTCTCGTAACGTAATACGTAATCTGACTCAGCAAATAAATCCTCCAGCTTGTTTAAAAAATGCTTAGTGTATTTTACTTCTCCACCAGCCATTAGCTCGTATATTTTTTCACTACCTCTACCAGATGATCAAAGTTTAGAGGTTTTTGTAAATATTCGTTGATTCCTACGTTGGTAAATTCTTCTACTGAGTAATTTTTAGCATTACCTGTAATAGCTATTATGGGTATAGTTGATTTTTGAGGATCATCCATTGCTCTAATTTGCTTAGTGCATTCCATGCCATCCATTTTGGGCATTCCGATGTCCATCAGAATAATGTCATAGTCATCAGCTTCAATCGCTTTAAGCACCTCTTCCCCGTTTTTTACAGAATCTATTTCATAATTCTGAAACTGGAGAACTTTTTTTGTCAGGTTTTGAATCACTGAACTATCTTCAGCGACTAACACTTTTTTAGTATTGGCCATCTTTAAATGAATTTAAAAAGCTTTTGAACTCAAGTTGAAATTCTGAAAAATATGATTGCAGGAGTTCCAAATCATTACCAAGATCCGATGTTTTGCCTTGCTTAAGTTCAGCCTCAATATGAGTAACCAGCTTGGCTAAACGATCTATTCCCAAGGTACTGGAATTACCTTTCAATGTGTGCAATTTACTTAAAATATCGTCATAATCTTCTTTTTTAAGGGATTCTGTACAAGAATTAATCAGCGACTTTGCCTCCTCTTCAAAATCACTTAGGGTTTCAATGATAATTTCTTTTCCACCGTATTTTTCCAGATCTTTTAGTGTCTCAAAATTTACAATTTTATCGTCCGTATCCAATGACTCACCATTCAAAAAAGCTGGAGCTAACTCCTGCTCACTGCTCAGTACTTCTACTAATTTATTAACAAGAAGCTTAGGCCGGATAGGCTTTGACACATAGTCGTCCAAGCCAGCATTAATAAATTTTTCTTTATCACCCTGCATTGAATAAGCAGTCATGGCAATGATAGGAGGAACTGTCTCAAGCCCCAATGAACGGATAGCTTTAGTCGCCGCAATGCCATCCATTTCAGGCATCTGAATATCCATCAGAATCACATCAAAATTATGATTTTTCACTAACTCAATGGCTTTTTTACCACTCTCAGCCATGGTTACCTGACAATGAGATTTTTCCAGAATCTTACTGGATACCTTACGGTTGACAAGATTATCATCCACCAGTAATACCTGGGGCTTATATTTTTTTAAGTAATCATAAGCGTCTTCATTTTGAGCTTTTTCTTCCTCAGGCGCGGCGGCTTCATTTGCTTTAAAAGTAAACCAAAAAGTACTACCTGAGCCTGTTTTTGAATGTAAGCCAACCTCTCCCCCCATCAGTGTGGCCAACTGTTTTGAGATCGCTAATCCTAAGCCAGTGCCTTTATATTTTTTATTAATGGAGCTATCTATCTGATTGAAATTCTGAAACAACTCCTGCTGAGCGCTTTCAGATATTCCAATTCCGGTATCAGTCACTGATATTTTCAGTAGTATTTGTCCACCTTTCAAAGGTTTATCAACTGCATCTTCCTTAGCTACATGTATACGCACACTACCGTCTTGGTCAGTGAATTTAATCGCATTGGAAGTTAAATTAGAGATGATTTGCAAAACCCTGGTTTCATCAATTTTTACATATTCGGGCAAGTCTTTTTCAAGGGTGAAGTTAAAAGCGATACCTTTAGCTCGTGCTTGCTGTGAGAAGAGTGCATGTACTTTACCAGGAACTGATTTGAGGGGTACAATACTCTTATGAAGTTTCATTTTGCCTGCCTCTATTTTAGACAGGTCAAGAATATCATTCAGTATGTTAAGCAGTATTTCAGATGATTTTTTGATCGTCTGCACAAAGTCTTCCTGCTCCTCATCCAATGAGGTATCTGCTAGGAGATCAATCATGCTGATGATACCATTCATCGGTGTTCTGATCTCATGGCTCATATTAGCCAAGAAGCCTTCCTTAACTTTCAGGGAGCGCTCAGCAACATCTTTTGCTCTTTGTAACTCCTGACTTGCTTTCTTGAGTTGAGTAATATCACGCGCTACTCCTTCAATCTCTACTGGCTTTCGGGAATAATTATAAATCAGGCGAACATTACAAATACATTGCAACAACTCACCATCGGCTTTGATGATTGAAGCTTCAAAATTTCTGACAGATTTATATTTAACTAGCTGCCGGATCAAATTTTTAGTGCGACTATCATACAAATAGTAATTAGTAATGTTTTTTCCTACTACATCATAAGTATGATAATCGGTAAGCTCCTGTACAGAGGGGCTGATTAGTGAAATGGTCCCATCCAGGTGACACCTAAAATATATATCCTGAAACGACTCAAAAATATTTCTAAACTTTTCCTCACTATCAATCACTTTGAGCTCAGAATCCTTCTTTACAGAAACATCATGTGCTATCCCGGAAACCTCTCTGATCGTTCCGTCTTCGCGGTAGATGGGGTTAATAAAGATTTGAAACCATTTTTGTTCATGATTTTCACTTTCCAAATGCAGCTCATACTCAGAGGGATTACCATCCAGTGCCATTTCATAGCGCATTTGCCAAATGTTCAGATACTCTGCAGTTGCCTGCTTATTGGTATCATTGAAAACTTCTCCTAATGCCGGAGGAATACCATAACGCTCAATTGCAAAATTTTCAAAATTCTTATTGAAAGTGGTAAATCTTAATGACCTGTCTACCGACCAGATTAAATGGCTACTGCTTTGAAAAATAGCATTGAGCCGGCTGGTTTGTTCATTCAGCTTCTCTTCATTGAGTTTCCTTTCTACTGCCAGGGCAACCTGTCCGGATACAAAGTCTAAAAGATCCATATCCCGGGTGGTAAGCCCATCAGAAGACTCAAAATGCTGTAATGAAATCAGACCTATCGTTCTATTCTTAATTTTGAGAGGAACGCCGAGCCATATTTTTGGGAGCACAGATAGGGGTCTGATAAACTTTTTTTCGGCCAGTTTTTCCAGATCATGTGCATAAAGAAATACCGGCTCGTTGGTATTAATCACGTATCTGACCAGATCAGACTGACTCTTGCTTCTATCGTAGGGGCCAACATTCTGCTTCAATCCTGAAATGAAATATGGAAATCTGACTTGTTGATCTTCTCCCATCAAAGCGATATAAAAATTATCGGCTTTTATGACTCTTTTCAGCTCACGATGAATATTAAAATAAAGCGTATCCAGATCAGGGCTGTGAATAGTAAGGTTCGCAATGCTGTTGTATAAATTCTGCGCTCTCTCCGCTCTAACCTGTTCACTGATATCATAAAATATGCCTCTGTATTCTACCTCATTGCCGTTTCTTTTCACTGTCAGGCTACCAGAGACATACACATTTTTACCAGTCTTATTGATAAATATGGTATTAAAATTACCGCCAGCACCTTCTGCTTTTAGCCTTTGTAGGTGTTCCAGAGTATTTTGCTGATAGTGGGGATGAATCAGACTCTTAAAATTCAATTTTCTGATCTCCTCATCCGAGTAACCCATTTTATTTCGCCAGGCTTTATTTACAAATTGAATTTCACCTGATTCATTGAAAATTAGGATTAGGTCAAAAGCAGTATTAAAAAGCTCAGCCAATTGCTTGTTTTTCTCCTGTAGCTTTCTTTTTACCTCTTTCTGCTCCGAAATATTTTCAGCGAGTATACTAAGCCCGGAAAACTCTCCATCAGTTTCATGGTAGATGATACTACTGAGGTTAAGCTTGACGAGTTTACCACTCTTGGTCAGCACACTACGCTTAAGATTGACATGGATATCATTTTGGGCTGCCAGATTTAGAAATGTCGGCATGTTGAGCTTTTCGCCCCTCAAAGGTACAAACTCATCAAAAAGATTATTTCCCTGTAGTGCATCTCCGCTTTCTTCCAGTGTTTCCTGCATAGCCGCATTGGCATAAATGATATTTCCTTCAGCATCAATTGATACCACCAGAAGATTGGCATCCCTAAGTGAATTTTGCAGTTGTTCAAAAGAGACTGTGGATTTTTTTAGGGCTTTACTTTCTATTTGAGCCTGGAAAATCAAACCCAGCGTGTAAAGATATCCGCCTTCTTTCCTTTCTTGAGCAACCAAAACCAGCCTGGCATCCCTTTCTCTGCGTAAATCTGGGATTACAAAGCCGAGCAGCAAACTTACTTCCTTTGACTGCTCACTGATCAATGCACCACAAGCCTTTTTTAACTTTTCCTGTGAGGAGAAATCTAGATATTTGTATAGTTCGTTTGAACTTTCGCTAGCCAGTTTAAAATATTCTTTACAAGACTGATTGATTTGCTCACTAACAATATCACAGTAATTTTGATTGTACTTTACTGTGATCAGACTTATAGGGAGATGACCATTTTCAAGTAAAAAATTAAAAACTTTTTCCTGCGCTCGCTCCTCTTGATTTGAATTTTCAGTCATACTTAAGAATAAGTGCCCAATTTATTTATTAACGTGTCATTTGTCAAAGACTTATCTTAAATGCTAAGATGATTACAAAAAATACTCCAACACTTATCATTTTACTGGGTCCCACTGCTGTTGGGAAGACAAGATTGGCCATTGAGCTTGCACTTTGGCTAGATACCTCAATACTATCAACTGACTCTCGTCAATTTTATAAAGAGATGAATATAGGCACCGCAAAACCTACTTTAGAAGAACAGGCTAAAGTTACCCACTACCTGATAGATTTTTTATCCGTTCAGGATCACTATGATGTGAAGCGATTTGAAGAAGATGCCTTAATGTGCTTATCTAATATTTTTCAGGATAAACCCTATGCAATTGCTACCGGTGGTTCAGGGCTGTTTGTAAAAACGCTATGTGAAGGTATTGATGAAATGCCCGATATACCTGATAATATTAGAACGAACTTACAGAAAAGGCTTGAAGAGAAAGGCCTGGAAAACTTATTAAGTGAACTACATAAAGTGGACCCAGAATATTATGAAGAAGTAGATGTACATAATCACCGCAGAATAATACGTGCACTGGAAGTTTATCATGCATGCGGTCAACCTTACTCTTCTTACAGAAAAAAGTCTGGCTCAGTAGAGCGGCCATTTGAGATCATCATGCTGGGGCTCAACCGTGATCGTACTGAACTTTATGATAGAATCAACCATCGTGTAGACCAGATGATAGAAGAAGGTTTGTTTGAAGAAGCTGCTTCCCTTTTTCCATTCAGGCATCAAAATGCGCTGCACACCGTAGGGTATCAGGAGATTTTTCCTTATCTGCAAGGTGAGTACGATCAGGAAGAGGCCATTCGCCTGATCAAGAGAAATACCCGTAGGTTTGCAAAACGTCAGCTCACCTGGTTTAGAAAAGACCCCGAGGTAAAGTGGTTTGAACTCAGTGGCCGAGAAGAGCTTGCTTTACAAGAAATTAAAGATTACCTAAAAATTAGACTCAAATAAAGTGCATAACAATTATTACTTTTTCCGACAACTGAGTAAAAAGCTTCAGGATACTCTTCAGGGATGGATCTTGGCTACTTGTTTTAGTCAGAACAAAGACGAACTCATTCTTGGTTTTGCCAATCCTGAGCCTCCTCACGAAGATTTTTATATCAAAGCCCTTCTGGAAAGTCAGTTCTCCAGTCTTCACTTTCCGGAAGACTTTCACCGAAGCAAAAAAAACAGCGTTGACCTTTTTTCATCTGCCATTGATAAGAAAGTAATTGAAATCCGACAAACACCCAATGACAGAAGCTTTGCTATCATTTTACAAGCTGATGGCAGTTCGGAGGCATATCAGCTTTTATTCAAGATGCATGGTAATCGTGCTAACATTTTATTACTGAAAGAGAATCAAGTACTTACTATTTTCAAACATCAACTGAGCAAAGACGAAAACCTGGATGTTACAAAATTACCTTTGCAGATTGATCACTCATTTGAGAATTTCCTTGCTAAAAAAACTAATCCCAATAAGCTCTACCCTACTCTGGGTCCTGTTCCAACGCACTATTTAGCTGAGCAGGGATATAATGCACTTTCGCCCGAGGATAAATGGGATATGTTTGAGCAGATGATCATAGCGTTAGAGAAACCTAAAGCTTTTTACACCACAATGATTGCGGGTAATTTACATCTCTCACTTTTAAAAACCGGAGCAATAGATCAGCGTTTTGAAGACCCGATAAAGGCAGTTAACCATTTCTTTCTCAAATACATCAGAGATATGCACTTGATGCATGAAAAAGGAGGGCTGCTAAAACAACTTTCAAAACAGATTACGCAAACAGAAAACTACATTCAAAAAAATCATGAAAAACTTGAAGAGCTAGAACAGGGCACACAGTATAGCCAGATCGCTGATATCATCATGGCGAACATGCACCAGATTCCTCCTAATAGCAGAAAAGTGATTTTCAATAATTTTTACACCAATCAGCCAATTGAGATCAAGCTCAAGCAAAATTTTACTCCTCAGAAAAACGCTGAGATTCTGTATCGCAAAGCCAAAAACCAAAAAATTGAACTGGAAAACCTCAGTAAAAATATTGAGCAAAAAGAAGCCGCTTTGCTCAACTTATACGAGCATGTAGAAAATCTGGAATCGCTGGAGGATGTCAAATCTATCCGTCAGTATGCCAAAGACCATCAGTTACTACTGGAACAAAAGGAAAAAGAAGAAGTATTGCCTTATAAAAACTTTACGATTGAAAACTTCCAGGTGTGGGTCGGTAAGCATGCAAAAAGTAATGATACTCTACTAAGAGAATACAGTTTTAAGGAAGATCTTTGGCTGCACGCAAAAGATGTACCTGGCTCTCATGTGTTGATTAAATACCAGTCGGGCAAAAATTTTCCTAAATCAGTTATAGAACAGGCAGCTGCATTAGCAGCATTTTATTCAAAACGGAAAACTGATAGCCTTTGCCCGGTAATTGTCACTCCAAGAAAATTTGTACGTAAATCCAAAGGTATGCTGGCCGGGCAAGTTATGGTAGATCAGGAAGATGTAATTATGGTAGAGCCTAAAAAACCAAACTGAGCAGTAGACAAAGCATTCGTTAAAAACGGCACGCTATTTTGGCTTTAACTTTTCAATCCCATTAGACCATTTCCATCTGCTCTTCGGTAGCTTCCAGGTTATGATAGACTTTGGCTACATCATCATCATCTTCCAATGCTTCAATGAGCTTCATCACACTCAGAAAATCATCATCATTCAGGCTTACTGTGGTGGTGGGAATACGCTGTAGCTCAGCAGTTTCAGTTTCTATATTAAGTTCTTCCAGTTTATTTTGCAGGCTTCCAAAGTCCTCCATAGCAGTGCTGACCTGCACGTAGTTATTTTCGTTGTCAAACTCTACTTCTTCTGCACCTCCATCTATCAGTTCCAGCATAAAGCTATCTTCATCTTCAATATCATCAGGACGACGAAAGCTGAACATGCCTTTGCGATCAAACATAAACTCTACCGATCCGTTCTTGCCCAAGCTTCCTCCATGCTTGGTAAAAACAGAACGTAAACTGGATACAGTACGATTGAGGTTATCGGTAGTACACTCCACAAATACAGCCACACCGTGAGGAGCATACCCTTCATAGGTAATGTCGGAGTAATCTTCTGCATCTGCACCAGAACCTTTGGAAATGGCTCTTTCAATGGTGTCTTTGGGCATATTAGCCCCTTTTGCATTCTGGATGGCTAACCTAAGCCTGGGGTTGGCATCAGGATCTGGCCCTGCTTCTTTGGATGCTACTGTTATTTCCTTGATAAGTTTGGTAAAGACTTTAGCGCGCTTAGCATCTTGTGCACCTTTTCTACGCTTGATGTTAGCCCATTTACTATGTCCTGCCATTCTATTATGCTATTGTCCTTCTTCTGTTACTGATTCTTGTACTCCCTGATCTAAGTTAAATTGTAAAGTCACTCTTAAAGTTTCCTGAAGCGGATGTGTACGCCCCGGTTGGGTTCCCTGAGGCATCAGATAAGCGAAATCTACTCCAAACACCTGGTAGCGTAATCCAATCCCTGCAGTAAAATAACGGCGATCTCCTTTGTCTTCATTTTCATAATAATAGCCGGTTCTTACAGCAAAAAGATCGTTGTACCAATATTCTACACCAACAGAAAGCATAAGCTCTTTCAATTCTTCGCTAAACCCATCAGGGGCATCGGCAAATGAGCCAAACATGCCTCCCAGAAGCCCTTTATTTTTATAAGCAAGGGTAGAATCCGGCGTAGGAACCATCAGTTTGTTAATATCAAAGGCAAAGGTAAGCTTGTTGTAGGGGTCCAGATTGGTGGTAAAAGCTGTTCCTAAACGAAGGTTGGTAGGTAGAAAATCAGCATTATCCGCATCCAGATAAGATATCTTGGGGCCTATATTGGAGATCACTGCACCAAAGGCAATGTTATTTTTCTTACCGCCAACAATTGCCTCTTTGTTATAAAAAACGCTAATATCGGCTGCAGCGCTGATCCCCGGCTTACCATTTCCCGCTCCGCTTCCGGAAGTAGTACCAGCAAAGAGATTGGAATGAATAAATCTACCTGTAAGTCCGGCACTAAAGTTTTCACTCAGTTTCATGGCGAAGGTACCAGCAAGAGAGAACTCCCGGGGACTTACCAGTTGAAGCAAATCTCCCTGCTCATTGGTAAGCTGAATATCTCCCAAATCAAAATAACGCATAGATAAGGCGAGCGCCTGATCTTCGTTAATCTTTTTGTAGCCGGAGAGATAAGATAGGGACATATCGCTGACCACTTTAGCCAGCCAGGGAGTATAGGAACCAGCTACTCCTATATCGTTTTCCAAAAAGGCTAATTTGGAAGCATTCCAGTATGTGGCATTGGCATCGGGAGAAATTGCCACCCCCACATCACCCATAGCTCCGGAACGAGCATCAGGCGTAATGGAAAGAAATGGTACAGCGGTGGTAATCACTCTCTCGTCACCATTCTGTCCCAGGATCACGGTAGCTTGTGAAAATGCCTGAAATCCTGCCAGCAAACTGATACTCGTAAGTAAGGTGGTTTTGAATAACTTTAACATGAATAGTTTTGTATTACTACAGTTAAATATAACTAATTTGTAAGAATTATTTTTAAGTTTTCTTCTACTTCCTGCTGATCGCTCAGCGAACGCACATTCAACTTTACAATATAAATACCGGGCGTAAGCGTATGCATATTTTGATTGCCTAAGCTCCAGTCCAGAAGGTCAATTCTACTTGTACTGTTTTCGTATCGCTTCTCTAATTCCTTTACTTGTTTACCATTACTATCAAAAATCTGCAGTTTAATGATCAGATCATCCCCTGCTCTATTATGATCTAACACAAACAAAGTAGACTGACTGAATGGATTGGGATAATTGTAAAAGCTGCGCACAGATAATGCTTCTGCATCTGAGACATCAAATTCTACAGATGAAGTATTGCTATTATTATGTGTATCCCACGCCTGCAATGTTAATACATATTTTCCTTCTTCCAAATGTCCCAGTGGGTAGTTGATTATTCCTGACTCGTAGGTATCAACATCTGATTCAT
Organism: Catalinimonas locisalis; assembly: GCF_038039535.1. Taxonomy (NCBI): domain Bacteria; kingdom Pseudomonadati; phylum Bacteroidota; class Cytophagia; order Cytophagales; family Catalimonadaceae; genus Catalinimonas; species Catalinimonas locisalis. The sequence continues at coordinate 31,748 of NZ_JBBPHP010000035.1, forward strand.
AAAAATCATTTAACACATAGTTAGCCATCAATGTACCGTCATTTTTGTACAAACCAGCTGTAATTTCCTGCCCTGTCTGTTGTTTGCTTAAATTGATTCCTTGCTCGTCCCATAATCGTGCCAGCAAGTGAGGCGTGCTACCGGAAATAGCACCACTGACAAAACTGCTGTCATCCAGATAAAGCGCTATTTGCGGGCCGGTATGATCTACAGTAATATTATCGCTACTACTACCTACAAAAAAATTATTACCCCCTCCAAATGCGTCAGTCACATTATTATTATCAGGTTTTGCATACAGGCTAATTCTTCCCAAATCAGTACGATAAATGATATTTTTTGGCACCACAAAATCAATTGTAAACCGTCCATTTCTGACGCTTGCACGGCCTCTGTGGATAACGTTATTGGTTTCTTTAAATTGCATTACCGTTCCTTCGTTACCCTTGGTATTTACTGAAAATGGCTTGTCATGTAAGACTAAGGTCAATTCTCCACCAAAATCATCAATCAACTCATTACTTTGCCTATCAGTAACCCGACCAAAAAACCGGACTTCAGAAAGGGCTTTAAGGGTATCAATTTTTTTTTCTTCTGAAAGTGAAATGGCGCTGTCTATCTCAATTTGATAAAAAGGGTAAGCCAGCCGCATGGAAGGATCTGCCAGCAAAGAAAAGTTGCGATTGTCTCTTCCATTGAGCGCATCGTTTTTGGTTTTTCTGAATACATCTCCCAGTCTGAGAAACTGCCCATCTTCCTGTTCAAACACATGCTGGTAAAAAGCCTGATTCAAGAGATAATTTGTATTGGAGAAAACAGGCCGGGCAGTAGTAACCAACCCAATCGCTCCTCCTTTCGGATTGAGCAGTAACTCTTCAGCACCGGAAACTCTTTTGGGATCGTCGTGACGACCAAACTCACAGGTAGCAGTCACAAAAAAAGGCAACTTATTTTGGTTTTCCCAACGGGAAATCATCCCCACATTGAGCACATTCTCTTCAGCCAAACGAAGCTCACTGCCATGCCCAACATAATTGAATATCAGTACACCATTTTTAATAACGTCTTCAACCGCTTGATTTACCTCCGGGGCTAACTCCTGGTTGGGATACCTCTCCTGCGCATAAGCATCCAGATAAATTTTCTGAGGATTGAAACCTGCATAGCGCTCATAAATAGCCTCAGTAAGTTGCTCGCTATCTTTTTGATAGCGGTCGTTATCACCATCGTCAGCCAGAAAGGCCAGGCGGGTTCGCCAGTCTCCTAAAGTATTTTCTCCACTCGCATAATTAATGAGTTTGTCAACTACAGCTTTGGCCTCATTGCTATTTTTAACCGGTAGCCTTCCTACTCCAATATCCATGGTATGATCTCCCCGATAACTCTCCTCCCATTCCCCTTCGTCGTTTTCCATAAAAGCATAATAATCATCTGATGGGTAGCTGTAGATGGGATGAATTGAATTTCGTGACTGATATGTCGGGACGAGATTGGTATTATTTTCCACCCTTTTTTTATAATCATAAGAGGCTTTTCCAAAGAGTAAAAGGTACTTTAATTTTCCTTCCTCCTGATCATAAAGTGCTTTAGCATAATTACGAATGGCTGATATATCTTGTCTGCCGGAAGAAAACCGATTATATACCTGGTCTGTAGTCGCTACTTTTACCACCATATTATCATGCTGTCTACGAAAGGCAGCCAGTCTTTCTGCTTCTGCTTGTAATGAAGCCGGTGTGATGATCAAAAGATCAGGTACTTCACCCTCAGTGAGCGCCTGATTTTCTACCAGTCCGATCCAGAGGGGTTGAGGCAAGTCCTCCGTATTAAAAATGACGAACTCTCTAAGTTGATCCTGCGTTGGGGCATCAAAACTCCAGCTACCCTCCTCATAGTTTGCCTGCACGCTTTCAGGAGATAATGGACTGGTTACATCCCAGATTTGAGCATTTGAGTTTGAGCTATTGATCAAAAAACGGCTATAGACTTTTTGCACACTGGCAATACTTCTAAAATGTAACTGCTCAGATTCGTATGATAACTTTCGGGGCACGCTGAGCAATAAGCTGTTCAAATGCGCATCGCCACCACTACCTTTATATCTCAGCCCCACAACCAGCTCGTTTTGAACAAATGATTCAGCAGAAACTTTCAACAAGCCTGAGTTTTCTTTTCCTTTATCGGTATAAGTTGCGTTGATGATGGCAGGAAGTTCCAAAGTGGAAACCGGCTGATTATTGACAGACACCTCAAAATTTGAGGGTGTAGTTGACCTCCCCAATGCACTCAGTTGTATTACTATTTCGCCCTTGTCACTGATATTGTCTAAATCAACAGCATAATTTTTTGTCTGGCCATTGCTAAACCTGTCTCCGTACCATTCCCGCCCGGACCCCGGTTGTAGCACATGAAATTCATCATTTTCATATGCCCAATAATCATCAAAAACACTGATAGTGGAATTAATAGCACTTTGTTCAACTTCGGGCTGGTTTTCTACGCTTACTCCTTTTCCTTCTGTAGTACTTAGAAAATAATAGGCCGTGTCAGCATACAGATTTTTTTCGTAGTGAAATCTGTAATTTCCATCTTCACCCGCTTCAAACTGGCATTGATCCGGACCCTGAGCATAAAAAATGAGATAATCGTCCTGATTAAACTCACCGTCCTCAGTTCCAGCTAAATAAATTGCGTTTTCCGGCAAGTCAGCATATCTTTTTTCTGCTAAATGCTGGGGAAGCATCCCACCTCCGTAGCCAAACACAGCCAGTTGAGAGGGGTCAATCTGGCTGATATCCACTCCCTTCTCTGAGAGTTGACGAGCAGTAATTTTATATATGCCTTTCTCAGTAACCGCAAATTTGTACCATTGCCCCTCAGACATGACTGACCGGGTCTCGCCAGACTGGGTCTCACCAGACTGGGCCTGGGCCAGCATCAAATTACTGGATAATAGCGCTATGGACAGCAAAAAACTGAATAGAAATGTATAAGGCTGAAGCATCAAAGCAATGCAGGATATATGTCAATGTTACGCAAAAATCAGCCCATTATTTTATCAGGTTCAGGCTTTCTCTACTTCAAATTCGTAATTCTCCATAATCACATTGGCAAGTAGCTTTTGGCAAGCCAGTTCTACTTTCTCAGAAGCTTCTTTTTCGTTTTCGGCATCAACTTCCATGGTGATGTGCTTTCCGATTCTTACATCATGAATTTGACTCAGCCCAAGATTACCAAGCCCCAGGCGTACTGCTTTCCCCTGCGGATCTAAGATTTCTTTTTTGGGCATAATATTGATCTTGGCAATGAAGTTCATATTCTCAAAAGATTAGATAATAATTGATGCCTGCAAAAATAACAATCAGGATGACTTACCGGGACTGCTGCGCAATGATTTTTTTAAAATAGAGAAAATGATGTACAAAATGATCACCAATGGTATGGCAATAGTATTCAGCACAATCACCAAAACCAGCGAGATCAGCATAAAGCTATATTTGAATTTATTTTTTTTCCATCCGAATCCATCAAACTTAAAAGCCATCAGTTCAATACTGGCCACCAAAAGGTAAGAGTCTACAATCACCAGGATGATGAGGAAAATGTAGTTGTTCATCAGTTGCTCTACAATAGGAATACTACTCAAAGGAAGAGCGCTGATCAATAAGGCACTGGCAGGCGTGGGCAAACCGATAAAGCTACTTTTCTGCCTGGTATCAATATTGAAAATAGCCAAACGAATAGCCGAAAATGCAGCGATGCTGAAAGCAATGTATGCCAGGTAACCATAATTCTCGGGGAGAATTTCTTCTAAGAGGGCATATAGTATGAAGGATGGCAATACACCGAAACTGACCATATCAGATAACGAGTCCAGTTCTCCTCCAATACTTGAATGTGCACTAAACGCTCGGGCACTCAAACCATCAAAAAAGTCAAAAATTGCTGCCAGCCATATCATATAGGCTCCACCGTGAAGATCGCCATCTGCTATGAGCACAATACCAATACAACCACTCAGAAGGTTACAGATCGTCAAAAAATTGGGAATATACCTTACCATAAATAGGTTTTATGAATTCTATAAGTGTCTTAAAAAAATTCCTGACTCTGCTTAGAGAGGATTTTTATTGTTTACAAATTTGTATATTATTTCACATAATTCCACTTAAGCGCGAATACAATCCATGAAATTTGACTTTTTCATTGTGGGTCAGGGTATTGCAGGCACTACTTTAGCATGGCATTTTTTTGAAAAAGGAATAAAGTTTAAAATCTTTAATCTTAGCAAAAAAGAGTCTTCATCTATGGCTGCGGCGGGTTTATACAATCCCGTCACCGGAAGAAAAATGGTAAAAACCTGGAATGCAGATCAGCTTTTTCCATACCTGGAAATTTTTTATAAAAATATTGAAAAAAAGACCCAGCAGAAATTCTTACATCCTAAGCCTATTTATCGTCCTTTTGTTTCTCTTGCAGAACAAAATGATTGGCTTGCTAAAGCTGACAATAAAGCATTTGCTCCTTACGTTCAAAAAGTAGCAACAACAAGCCTCTTTCCAAGAGAATTGAATGACCCCTATGGTGGTATTTTGCTCAAGCGAGCTGGCTATCTGGATATACCCAAGTATCTGGAAGCCAGTCAGGCTTTTTTCAGAAACCATAAGCTTTATCATGAAACTTTAATTGATTTGAAAGAACTCGGTATTGGTGAAAAGCATGTAGAGATTGAACAACAGCAAGCGCGCATGCTGATATTTTGCGATGGCCCTGACGCTACTTCTAATGCTCATTTCAGCTGGTTACCCTTTCAGCCTGTAAAAGGTGAAGTGCTGTATATTAAGCCAGAAAAGGTACAGGAAGTAGTGTTTAACCGAGGAATATTTATATTGCCGATTGGACGGGAGTGTAAAGTAGGCTCAACTTATGAGCATCATGATTTGAGCTATCATACTACCGAGAAAGCTCGTACTTATTTGGAGGATAAAATCCAAAAATTGTGTAAGTTTCGTTACGAAGTTATTTCCCAGAAAGCTGGTATAAGACCAGCTACAAAAGATAGAAAGCCCTTTATAGGAATTCACCCTGAACATAAACCATTGGGTATATTTAATGGTTTAGGGACAAAAGGAGTATCATTGGCCCCTTATTATGCCAAACAATTTACCTCTAGTCTGCTTCAGGAGGAATCTCTAGATCAAGAAGTAGATATTAATAGATTTTACCATCTGTATAATTCAGTATTGACCTAAATGAACAGATTTACATACATTCCTCTGATTTTCCTCTTGGTGGCAACTGCCTTTGGTGCACAGGCGCAAATCAATACAACTCAGTTTGGCCAAAACAGGGTACAATACAAAAATTTTAACTGGCGCTATTACAGCTCAGACAATTTTGATATTTACTTCTATGATGGAGGGCAGGATAATGCGCTCATCGCTGGTAAGTTTCTTGAAAAAGAGTTTGAACGCATCACCGATATCATAGGCTACGCACCCTATTCCAAAACCAAAATTTTTCTGTACAACTCCAATATGGATTTGCTACAAAGTAATGTAGGGGTTGGGGGTAATAAATACACTGTTGGTGGTCAGACCGATTTTATCAAATCTCAGGTAGAAATTGCTTATCCCGGCACCATGCTAGCTTTTAAAGATGAGTTGGTAAAACAAATTTCGGAGATGCTCATCAACGACATGATGTTTGGAGGTAGCCTCACAGATATGTTTCAGAGTGCGTATTTACTGAGTCTGCCCGAGTGGTTTATCCAGGGAGCGGCACGTTATATTGCTGAAGGATGGAGCATTGAAATGGATGACTTCATGCGGGAACAGTTCAGGGAAGACAATAGCCTTAAGCTGGGAAAGCTCACCGGTGATGATGCAGCACTGGCCGGCCAGTCTGTTTGGAACTATATTGCCGCCCGCTACGGCAGAAGTAGCATATCCAACATCCTTAACCTTACACGTATTATTCGTAACGAAGAAAGTAGCATTGTAAATACACTCGGTATACCTTACAAGCTCTTTATGCGTCAGTGGGCTTCTTATTACGCAGAGATGGCTACCCAGATCAGTGAATCTTATGTATACCCCGAAACTGAGCATAAGCTGAGAAATAAGAATCGTAAAAATCTGACATATAATCATGTAGCTTTTAGTCCGGACGGTACCTACCTCGCTTACTCAGAAAACTATAAGGGTAAGTACAAGGTAAAAGTATTGAACCTGAAAAACAGTAAGACTAAAACTGTTCATAGCTCCGGATACAAAGTCATCAATCAGGATATTGATACTGAAGTTCCTCTATTAAGTTGGAGTGATAACCAGACCCTTGGTATAGTAGGTTATGAAAAGGGTAAAAACTATATGTGGTTATACAATGTGGGGGCCAAAAGCAAAAGAAGAATCACGCTTACCCGCTTTAATCAGGTTAAATCACTGGATTTTAATGCCAATGGTAGACTGGCAGTGATGAGCGCTGACATAAACGGGCAAAACGATTTATACTTGTACAATCCTAACCGAAATACTTTCAGCAGGATTACTAATGATATTTATGATGATATCTATCCCCGGTTTGTTCCTGAAAGTGATAAAATTGTGTTTAGCAGCAATCGCCCTGAAGACTCATTGTATTATGTAAATCAGTCCGCCAGAGATATACAACTCAATACCGAGATAGACGATAACTTCAATATTTTTATCTACGAAGGAGATGAAACGGATTCACTCTTAAACAGGGTTACCAATACAGTCAGCAAAGATGTGAACCCAATCCCATTGGATGAAAACACCATTTATTACCTAAGTGATCAGCGAGGAATATATAATATCTACAAATACAATCTAAGCGATAGTCTCTTCAATCAGGTTACTAACTACGCACTTAGTGTTCAGGACTTTGACATTAACTTTTCGCAGGAAGCACTCTCTTTCATCATGCTTGATGATGAAGACGATTATGTATACCTGGACAAAGGTTTTGATTTGAATAAGAATATCTTCACTCCCAAAACTCAAAGACAGGAAGCCATTCAGGCAAGAGTTATATCTCAAAGATTAAGCGAGACGAAAAGGAAACTTAGAGAGCAGGGCATTTCTGACTCTTCTGCCATGGTTGCACCGCAAGTCCCTGTGAATCAGCAGGATAGTTTGATCGTAAATATACCTGACTCATTATCTTCAGGAGATTTGCCCAACACGCTTGCGCTCCCTATGCAGGATACTATTCCGCTTGATAGCAATATGGTAAATACTGAGAATTACACATTTGATACTGAGGAAGATGAAAATATTATTGATACTGATAATTATGTATTTGATAGCCCTGAGCCTAGTGAAGAAAGAGACATTTCAACCGATAACTTCCGCTTTGAAAATGATGAAGATTCTGGTATAGGCAACTCATTCTTAGCACGTTATCGTAAGCTACAGAAAGAAACCCGTATCAATGGCCCTTTCCCTTATGAGACCCGATTTAGCGCTGATAATATTGTTACTTCCCTCACTGTTGATCCTCTCAGGAGATTTGGGTTCAATATCAGAGTACAAATGAATGATATGCTGGAAAATCACCGCTTTTATGGAGGTTTAGTCCAGTATACTGATCTGCAAAGCGGTAATATCTATGCTGAATATGAATACCTGAAAAACAGAGTTGACTTCAAAGCCAGATACGAAAGGAACGGATACTTATTTAATTCTGGAGACCGAGATATTCAGAAATATACTATGAATATGTTTAAGGTAGGAGCTGCCCTTCCCTTCAACATCACTACCAGATTTGAGCTTAATCCTTTTTATACAAACACCTACTTCATTGACCTTTCTCAGGTGAATACCAATGTGGAAAGCACCTTTCATTACGGTGGTATCAATATGGGGCTTGTCTTTGATAATACTTTGGTTACCGGTCTTAAAAACTTTGAAGGTACGAGAGCAAAAATATTTTTCACCCATTACCAGGGGCTCAACGATCCTAATAAGACCTTTAGTAATATTGAAGTTGATGTAAGACATTATCAGAAGCTTTATCGTGATATTACATTTGCTACCAGAGTTTTTTACGGAAACTTCTTTGGTAACAATGCCCAAAAATACCTTTTGGGAGGTATGAGCAACTGGCTTTTCTTCAATACTGACCGACAGGAAGAAAATGATCCTCTGGCAATTGAAAGAAATGTAGACAACAGTAATATTCTCTTTACTCAGTTCACTGATCTCAGAGGCTTCAACTACAATAAGTTTAATGGTACTGACGTGCTCACATTCACCGCTGAACTTAGATTGCCAATTATCAGATTCTTTCACCGGGGTCCGATAGCCTCAAACTTTTTCCGCAATCTGGAGTTTGTTGGATTTTATGATATAGGTTCGTCGTGGACAGGTACCAGCCCCTTCAGTGAGAAAAACAGTTTGAATACTGAAGTGATTGAAGATGGGGGGCCGTTTAGGGCAGAGATCAGTAATTTCAAAAATCCCTGGCTAATGAGCTATGGGGCTGGAGTGAGAACTGTTCTACTTGGCTATTATTTAAAGTTTGATATGGCCTACCCTATTGAAGATGGTATTATAGGTGAGAAACCCAAGTTTTATCTCACATTAGGGTATGATTTTTGACCTATAACTTGAAACTTAATCAGGTTTCCACTAAATTTTTTTTCTATGAAACGAATTCTTTTAATCACTGCAGCATTAACCATCTTTGCATTCTCCAGCAGCTATGCACAACTGTTCACATTTGGCCCCAAAATAGGTATCAGTAGTTCCAAAATAAGTGTAGAAGATGCGGAAGATATAGCCTCAGGAGATGCAGCAGTCGGTTTTCATGCCGGAGCTTTTGCTCGCATTTCTATCCTTGGTTTCTACGTACAGCCTGAAGCCTTATTTACCTCAACCAAGGGTAATATAGTAATTGATGATAACATCAGTAGCACTGGTGAGTCTATACAGGAACTTACTTATAATAAGATAGATGTACCAGTAATGTTGGGGTTCAAAATTGGCCCTTTGCTAAGATTAAATGCAGGTCCGACTTTTAGCTTTATACTTGATCAGGACATCAGAAATGAGACAGGTGCCCAACTAGATAACGTTAGTCAAAACTATAATAATGCAAACGTTGGTTATCAGGTAGGTGTAGGTCTAGATATTTCTAAAATAGTAATTGACCTCAAATATGAAAATAACCTAAGCGCACTGGGCGAAAGTGTGTCATTTGCAGGAGAAACTTTTCCTACTGATATGCGAAATAGATTATTTCAACTTTCACTGGGATACAAGCTATTCTAATAAAGAAAGCAAAAAATTATTCTAAGGCCACCTCAAATGGTGGCTTTTTTTATGCTGATGTAACCAATCTTGCCTTAGGCACAAAAAATAAATATGCGAATGCAAACAATGCTAATATCGCACCCAGCCCGTAAGCAAAGATAAATCTGCTGGGATCGTTGGCGTAAATCCAGCCACTGAGTAATGCCCCAAGTCCAATACCTGCCTCCAGTGCAATATACATGGTAGCCATGCCTCTACCTCTGTGCTTGTCATGACTCAGGTCAATTGTCCAGGCAAATACAGTGGGTGTATTCATTCCAGCCGCAAAACCGAAAATAATAGCAGCTGTTAAAAACAATTCTACACTATCTGCCAGACTAAGCATTAACATGCCTACGAACAAGACAACCGTTGATACTTTTAAAACCAGGATTCTTCCAAACCTATCAGAGGCCTTGCCTGCGAAGAAGCGTACCGCTACGGAAGCGACTGTGAAAAATGTATAGAATAAGCCGCGGTTCCGAATGCCCAGTTCATCACTAAAATCGGGAGTGATAGTAAGTACTATACCGAATGAGAAAGTCGTCAACAGTAATACTATGCATGGTGCTATTACTCTGGGTTCAAATATCTCATCCCGTTTAAGCTTAAGAAAAGCCAACTGGAAATTCTGCTTATCTTCCAATGTCTCCTTCATACCTGCCAGAATAATTACTGATAAAATAGCGGATACTGAGGAAGCGTAAAACATCATATCCAATGAAAAATGATTGGCGACCAGGCTTCCCACTGCCGGACCACTGGCCATACCCAGGCTGCCGCAAAGCCCAAGTATGCCCATAGCTTCTCCCCGTCTACTAGCCGATACTACGTCTGCCACATAGGCTGAAGTACCGGTGGGTTTGAAGCCAGTAGAAAAACCGTGAAAAAACCTGAGTAACAGAAACAGAAATACACTAGAGGCGAACGGGTAAATAAATCCACAAATGAAACATACTACTGCCCCAAATATCATCACCGGGATACGACCGACCTTATCGGCCAGCTTACCACTAAAAGGACGAGACAGTCCGGCAGTAAGGGTGAATAAGGAAATGATCAAGCCTTTATACTCTCCCCCACCCAATGATTCCAGGTAAGCGGGGAGTTCCGGGATGATCATGTTGAAACTGGAAAAAAACAGAAAGGAACTTAAGCAGAGTAAACCAAACTGTAAATTGTAAATAGACTTAGAATCTGACATCTACTTTAGTTGATAATGGCCTGTGGTTTAAATAATAGTTTACGGTTACTTCAATAAAAGTTGTTAAAAATTTCAGCAAAAAAATAAATATAGATTAATAATAGAAGCAATATATAAGATCAATAATAATACATATCATCATTTAGTGAAATTTTCATAATACTACAACACCACTTCTCTATAAAATTTGAAAAATAGTTAATACCATAAACATATTATGATACGATCTGTTAAGTGAGAAATAATCATTTTTTAATCTTAAATAAGTTTTGACATGGAAAATATAAAAGATAAAAGAATCGCAATATTAGTAGCCAATGGTTTTGAAGAAGTAGAGCTAAGTAAACCTAAAGAGGCACTTGACCAAGCTGGAGCCATTACTAAAATTGTATCAATAGAGAAAGACAAAGTAAAAGCCTGGGACAAAACAGATTGGGGCAATGACTATCCGGTAGACCTTCATATAGATAGCGCAAACGCCAATGATTTTGATGCGATTGTGCTACCCGGTGGCCAGCTTAACCCTGATTTTTTGAGAGTAAATAAGAAAGCAGTTAATTTTGTGAAAGACTTTGCTCATCAAAATAAGCTAATTGCCGCCATTTGCCACGGTCCCTGGATGCTGGTTGAAGCAGACCTTGTCAAAGGTAAGCGTATTACTTCTTACCCTTCAATCCAGACTGACCTGAAAAATGCTGGTGCCAATTGGGTAGATGAAGAAGTAGTAGAAGATCAGGGTATTATCACTAGTAGGAAGCCTGATGATATCCCAGCTTTTAACAAAGCTATTATTGGCGCATTTGAACACGTGACAGCATAATTTAGATATAGAATAAAGACAAAACCCGGGTCAAAGCTCGGGTTTTGTTATTTGTAGACTACCAAATGATTACTGACTGTAATCGTTCTTTTCAAATCTTTGAATTTCATCCAGCAGGGTGAATGCCTCACCGATTTGCTTTCCTCCCGAACCACTGATCAGCTTTTTCATCCAGCTTTTGTTAACATTTTTAGGGCTAAGTTTTTTATACAGCCATATTGTCAAGGGTACCATTACCACCAGCGTAAAAATAATTTGACCAACCCACCATTGTTGATTCGCGACCAGGTACATATCCACATCAAAAAGTAACTCAAACCAAAACAATATATGAGCTATATATAACGGAATAATAAGGATACTGAGTCGTAAATATTTAATGATGCTTAATTTGATGGAAATAAGTTTTTTCTGTATTTCCATCACTGGAGCGGAGTAATCCATTTCATTGATCTTACTTAGCTGATCAGCAGCACTATAGGCAATCATAAAACTCCAGACCAAAAGAGTAGTACCCGCCGCCAAAAAGTGAAGCTCATCTGCGTGAACTGCAACAAAGTACATTAACAAAATAATTTGAAGGATACTAAAAGCAAGGGTGAAAGCATGCAAGAAAACTAAATTTCTCAATTTAGACTTCACCTTGTCCAGATTCGTTCTTCGCAATAAACTTAGGTTAAGCTTCCAGCTTTGTTCCAGTTTCTTGTCGTATGCACTCCATATACTTTTAATTTCGTCTAATTCCATGATACTATTTTTCTAGAGTTTCAAATTGTTTTCTAAGCTTCTGTTTGATTCTGTTGATCTTAGTGCCCACATTAGAGACCGAAATCTCCAGTATGCTGGCAATTTCTTCATGGCTGTTTTCATCCAGATAGAGTATCATCAAGGCCCGATTCAGCGGATCAAGTTGATTGATAAACTGCTCCAGTAACTTCAGATTCTCTTCATTATCCTGCCTATCTTCATGTGCGATGAGTATCAAACGCTCATCTAATGCATAACTTTTACCCTTTCTCCGGCTCTCTTTTCGGTAAAAAGATATCGCTACATTCAGGGCAATTCTATACATCCAGGTAGTGATCTTGTATTGCTCATCATATCTGTTAAAGCTTTTCCAAAGCTGTATGATTACCTCCTGCACCAGATCTTTTCTCTCTTCCGGATCATGGCAATAGGCATTGCAAACTTTAAAGATGATTTTCTGGTGCTGTTCCAGTACCTTAAGAAAGCTGTCCTTGTCTTTTTTCATAGCCGATGATCGTTTCGCAGATCACTGCTTTTAGGTGATTGATTATTTGTTCCACCCCTACCTTATCTTCTTACTCTATTATTCGCAGCTCGTATTCAAAAATCACAGAGCATAAATATTTTTTTTCAAAAACAGTGTATAAATGCATTTCTTAGCTGCCAAAGCCTTTTTTTTACACTGAATATCAGCAGAAAATATGTATCATTAAGTTTAGATGAATGTAAAATGATTGACAACCTAATTGTATTGAATTATGCTTAAACGCTATTTATTGACACTGCTCATTCTATTTCCCACCCTACTACTTGCTCAAAGTGGTAAAGTATTTGACAACCTCAGTATGCAAAGTGAAATTCTGGGTGGCGAACGTAAATATGCCCTCTACCTTCCCCCCGATTATGATTCTTCCGAACGCTCTTACCCGGTGCTTTATCTCCTACACGGTGGCGGTGATGATCAGACAGGATGGGTACAATTTGGTGAAGTGCTCCGTATTGCAGACAAAGCGATCAATGAAGGCACAGCAACACCTATGATTATCGTGATGCCTGACGCCGATACCGGGCAAAGAGGTTATTTCAATAATTTGCAGGGTGACTGGCGTTATGAAGATTTCTTCTTTGAGGAGTTTATGCCTTATGTAGAAAGTACTTACCGCATCAAGGGAGATAAGCGATATCGTGCGGTGGCCGGTCTTTCTATGGGCGGAGGCGGGTCCTTTATGTACGCTCTACACCATCCTGAACTCTTTTCATCTGCCTGTCCGCTCAGTGCCAGCACCGGCCCCCTGACAGTGGAAGATGTAGACCGCTATGCAGAAAGAATGGGGGCTACCAATGCAACTCAAGCTCAGAAGCAGCAATATTATGAAACGCACAGTGCCTTAGCCCTTGTGGAAAGCATGCCTGCCGAAGATATCAAATCGGTGCGCTGGTACATTGACTGCGGTGACAATGACTTTTTGTATGAAGGAAATTCATTGGTCCACATTGCCATGCGCAAGAAAGAGATTCCCCACGAATTCCGCATCAGGGATGGTGGGCATACCTGGACCTACTGGCGAGAAGCATTACCTACCGTACTCTCTTTTGTCTCAGATGCTTTTCACCAATACTAAACCTTTGAGCCTTGTTGTCAGATCAGCAAGGCTCACTCCTTTGTTTTTATCTCCATCAGTTTCTCAGGCTGCGCTATAGCCTTAAAGCCCACTTTTTCATATAAGCCATGCGCATCATCAGTACCAAGCCTCCAGATTTTGATATTTTGTAATCTTTCATCCTTCAAAATATGCTTCATGAGCTGTAAAGCCAGCCCCCGACCTCTGTATTCTGGTGCAATAACTACATCCAGCAGATACGCCATGAACACATAATCTGTTAGCAAACGTGCATACCCCAACTGTTTACCTCCTTCATATATACCAAAGTTTAGTGAGTTTTCTGCAATTGTTTTCACTTCTTCTAAACTCCTGTCTTTAGCCCATCGGGTCTGTTTCAGGCAGCGATGAATAAAAGGTAAATCCAGCCTCTCTACATCACTGCTTACAAATACATTTTCTTTCATCTTGGTTTTCAACAATGCTTTAGTGGTCTTCTGTTAAGTAAATTGGTTCGTGCAAAATGAATAAATATTGTAGCTTTTGCATATTTTATCTTAATATCCTTAGCTTGCAGCTAACCTTAAAGTGGATAAGAGGGAACATTAGTGTCTTAGAATAGGTTAATATAATGGCTCTGAAACGCCAGAGTCTTTTTTTTCATTTAAATCATACATTTATGGGAAGATCTCAGAACAGCTTCATGAAGAAACAACGCGAGAAGAAAAAGCAAAAGAAGAAAGAGGAAAAAATGCAGCGTAAGCAAGAGAGGCAGGAGAATTCAAGTGGAGGAGCTCTTGATGAGATGGTAGCCTATGTTGATGAATACGGAAATATTACTTCAACCCCTCCCGACGACGAAGATCTTTCTGCTTCACAAAGGAAAAATCCTAATAGCAAAGACCCTTTAAAAGAATAGTTTACTTAGCAGACTTACGATAATCTACGGGCTTCAATTGCCCTTCCTCGTCCCTGACGTGGGTTTCCATATTGGGAATGATGTCTGTGTTTTGCGCAGATGCCACAGACCATTGCTCACCTGAACGATGTAGTACAAATGTAAAAATATTGCGACGAACACCCGGATCAGATACTTTATCAGTGGGTGTTTGTCCGCTTAATCTCATCTTCGCCTGTACTACCGCGATACCCTCTGTCAAATATCTTACCTTGGTTTGAATTAATTTCAAAGCTGACTCATTAAAAATGGTTCGCAGACCATAGTCATGAGCCTTCTCAATATCCTTGCGATTATGCCACCACAGGCCGGTCACATTGATAAACTCAGCATCTTCATCAAATATAGACGCTAGTTTTACAGCATCACGCTGGTTCCAGGCTTCTACGAAAATTTGCGGAATACTCTCCGGACTATCGGCTTTGCTATATTGCATAGATGTGTATTGAAATACAACTAATCAACAAACAGTAGTTACCTACTTGTCATTACTCATCAATCATTATCCATTATTATTTACCAACGTTCTCCCACCACCGGCTGTTTGGATAAGTTTCTTTTTCCAGCAGTATAGCCTCCCCAATGATAGGCGTGGCAATGGCTACCTTCATTTCCTGAGCTTTGGCAATCGCCCTATCTACCGGGTCAGTCCAGCTATGCAGCGCTAAGGTAAACGCTCCCCAATGGATAGGCATCATCAATTCTGTCTTCACATCAATGGCAGCCTGAACCGTTTGCTCGGGTAACATATGGATAGCTTCCCAACGGGGATCATACTGTCCACACTCCAGCATGGCAAAGTCAAAGGGGCCAAAGCGGTTTCCTATCTCTTTGAAGTGCGGACCGTAACCACTGTCTCCACTGAAAAACAGCTTTTGGCTTGGGGACTGTATCACCCACGAACTCCAGAGGGTTTGGTCACGGTCCAGTATACCTCTGCCGGAAAAGTGCCGTGCTGGCGCACATACAAAAGTAAACTCATCATCTGTCACTTTATCCCACCAGTTGAGTTCATGTACTTTTTCAGCCTCTACACCCCAGGCCCTAAGGTGCGCTCCTACGCCCAGGGGTACATAGAAATTGTCTACTTTATCTTTTAGTTTAAGGATTGAGCCATAGTCCAGATGGTCGTAGTGATCGTGGGAGATGAGTACTGCATCCAGATGGGGCAGCTTTTCAATGGCAATGGGCAGCGCTCCGTAGCGCTTACTACCGATCATGGGTAGTGGTGAGGGCGACTCGCCCATCATAGGGTCTATGAAGATGTTTTTGCCTTCCAGTTCTAAAAGTATAGCCGAATGTCCAAACCAGGTAACCCGTGCCGGCTTATCGGGCTTAGGTACAATGTTTACAGAATCCAGGGATATCACCGGTAATTCTCCAGCAGGTTCGATATTAGGAGTGCCTTTGATATAGTCTAAGGTTAATCCTACATAATCCCCTGTTTTGATACCAAGCGTGGTAGGAATAAGGTTTATAAATTTGCCTCCCTCATAATGACCCGATTGCAAGTAACGTTCCTTAAGTTGTGCATCGGCTTTACCTCCAAATACAGGGTTGAGGTATAAAAACAGCACACCACTAACCACCAGCAAAAAGATGCTGCCTAATACAATCCAAGCAATCATTTTTATCATCTTAATGAGAATACGCATACTATTTACAATATGACGCTCCCATAAGTGCTCAGGGATCTATAAGCTTAGGGCGTCTGAAATAGTATGTCGCAGCTAAGTCTGCGGATATTGTATGGGGCAACTATAATATTGAAAAGTAAAGGATATGATTAAATGAATGACGCTATCAAAGTATGCCTAGCTTACTTTACAATTACATAGCCAAAACTTAAAGACAAGGCAGGCTGTCCCGCTACTCCATCTTCTTCAATGGCTAAGCCATAACCTACTGCAAAATCAAATTTGAAGCGATTACCTATGCTTCTCCGAATACCCCATTCGGGAATAAATGTAGCACGGGTGATGATCTCTCTGCCATTGTTACGGTCATTCGTAATTTCTATCAATTTTGGAAAGAAAGTAGTGGCAATGGTTAGATAATTGGCACTGTTATTCATTGTCCTTTTACCTTTGCTAACCCGCTTATTGAAATTGTAGTAGAACCTCGGCTCTACGCTAATGGATGGGACAAATAAATAGTTAAACTCTCCTCCTCCCCCATATAAACCGCCATCAAAACCTAAGTTAGCGTTGAGGGTAAACTGTTCACCTATCTGTCTTTCGTGATTGATCCAGGCACCCAGGAAGCCAACATCTACCGAAGTCAGGTGCTTTTCAAGTGACTCAGTACTGCTTTGCGCAAACAGTATTTGAGAAAATAACAAAGTAAAGGTCAGAATACTTAATCTTTTCATGTAGGGAGCAATAGGTATTGATATTATATGATTTATTAGTTAGCAATATAGATTTATTTGTGCATTTCACATAATTTATTTACATTTTTCACAACCACCCTCCTACTCCACACAAAAGAAATTGCCTGCTTCATACTTCAGGTCATCCGATAGTGAGGGTGATGTCCTAATTTTTACCTTTTCAGTCAGCTCACTTTCCCATTATCTTTCTCATAATACAAGCTGCTATATCCTATAATACACTGATAGCTAAGACTTTATCCAGACCATTTGGAAGGTCAAACGAGCACTTATCACAGATTTCATTACACTCATTGCTTTGCGTATCTTTTTCACTGTTTTAGTCAGACACCATTAATATCAATGTGCTTAATAAGATATTAAACAGCTAGTATTGACCTCAAAACTACAAACATTACTGCGTGAATCTCACAGATATATTCTTCTCTTTGCTTAATATTTTATCTATACTGAGGGTTACGCTTAAGTAAATCTTACAGGCAGGCATCTATAGGCCTATCAAATTGTCTCTAAAATTGCAAGGGTGAGTCTATAGTAAAATTATGTTCCACCCTTATCCCAATTTGTATGGTGAAATACAGTTTGTTTGATAATCCCGTTACCCCGGACCCGGATGATTGCAAGGCAATTGTGCAGGATGCCGAAAAGATAGGGATTGACGATTTGATTGATGATGTTACCACCGAAGGTTCTATACTGAAGAGAACCGAGTGTGTAGCAGTAGTTCATGCCATCTTTATGGCATTAGGAAAACAGCTGAAGCAGGGCAAAGGCTTTACTTCGGATTACCTGGTACTGAGTCATAGCATTAAAGGTGTGTTTGACAACCAGGAGGATAGCTTTGACCCTAAGCGTCACCAGATATGTGTGAATGTACGTTTGGGTAGCGCACTGCGTCAGATGAGCGAAGGTGTAGAAGTATTGAAGGTGAAGAGTACTGTGCCGGTTCCGGTACTGGACAAGGTGTATGACCACTGGACACAGACAGAGAACGATCAGCTTACCCCTCGCAGTTCGGTAGACCTCTACGGTGAAAACCTGAAGATCGGAGATATGAATAATCCCGAGCAGGGCATATTCCTGATTGACAGCAAGGGTGAGGAAGTAAAAGTTGACCGCATTACGCTCAACCAGCCCAAGAAGCTGGTATTCAGTGTACCGGAAACCCTTAAGAAAGGCAACTACAGCCTGGAAATCCGTACTATCTTCCGTAAGACAAAGAATGTGCGTAACGGTAGATTGAATGAGGTGTTGGTAGTCGCATAATTAATCCTGACAAGTCGTTGGTTTATTCCTGAAATAAATTCAGGATAGATCCTATAGTTTACAGCCCTGCCATGATGGTGGGGCTTTTTTATTTGGATTGCTTCTATTTTCCAGGGACCCTGGAATAGTAAGGTCTGGGTCATTGGTATAGCCAAGCTTGGGCAGCTGATGTAGGTATAGCAGGCATATAGCCTTTAGAATCCCTGATCAACACAACCCACAAAACTAACTTGTACTAATCTCTGGAGTGCGTTTGTAACGCTTTACAAACGCGCTCCAGGATTGGCTGGAAGCTGGAGAATAGCCATTTATAATGAATCATCCCTAGTTTGATTGATCCAATGCCTATCCCTGCATATCACCGGAGTTTTGTCCAGGTGTAGGTCTCTCCCTGAGTACCACTTAGCCCAGTGATGGTTCCTTCATTATCCCTCAAAAATGTGATTGCTATATCAGCTTTGACTGATTTGAAGTGATCACCCTCTACCTTTACGATTTCTACTCCTGTGCCAGGGGCCTGCGGAAAGTCCAGTATCATCAGGTCCTCTACCAGCTTTATTTCTATCAGTTTTGCCTCTCCACCCTGTAACTGGTAAGTGCCCAGGTATTCTTTTTGGGCTTCATAATTCAGAGCAGACCTACCCAAAATACTGATCGGTTCGCCCATCACTATGCTGGCCAGATAATTGGCTACTTCTTCGGTTCTTTCATAAACTTTATTTGCCAGCACGCAAACGTATATATCTTCCTCAGGGATATACAGCCCGCTACTGGTAAAGCCATGTATCAATCCGCCATGTTCTATTATCTTTCTCCCCAGTAGCTCTTTAATGAAAAATCCATATCCGTAACCCGTACCCGCTCCATTCAGCGTAGTCTTTTCAGTGGTCAGTTGCCTGACAATATCCTCTGATAGGAGGCTTTTATCTTTCAAAGCTTCGTTCCAGAGGAAGAGATCATCTACTGTTGATACGATTCCTCCCGCGGCATATACGATTGAACCCACGATCTCAGGAGAAGGCTCCAGGGCTCCTTCATTAGTCCTGTACCCTTCCGCGATACGTTTTTTCTTAAAGTCATCCTTATACCATAAACTTGTGGAGTTCATGCCCAGAGGCATGAACAGGTTATTGTCAAAATACTCTTCCAGGGATAGACCGGATGCTTTCTCAATCACTACGCCCAGGAGAGGATAATTGGAATTACTGTACTGAAACTGCGTGCCCGGCTGAAACAATAGCGGTTTATCGGCATAATACGCTATCAATTGCTGAGGCGTATGCTCCTGAGAAAGCAGCTCTAATTCACTTTCATCCACATCAAAAAACTCAGGGATACCGGAGGTCTGGGATAGTAAATGCGCTATGGTGATCTCATATTCCTTCTTACGATAGTATTCCACATACTTTTGAATCTTGTCATCCAGGGACACTTTATTTTGCTCCACCAGTTGCAGCACCGCGGCAGAGGTAAACTGCTTGGTCATTGAGCCTAGCTGAAAGATCATGTCTGTCTGAAGCGGCTTCTTTTTCCTGAGGTTAGCCAGTCCAAAAGCTTTCCTGTAAATAATTTCTCCATCTTTGGCAATCAGCACCACCGCTCCCGGTTGGTTCTCAGGATATTCTTCATGCAGGAAGGCGTCAATGATTTGAAATTCTTCCTGATAGGTTTGAGCCGTAGCCTTCCAGGCGACTATGTATGTGCTGAAAATGAGTAAATGTAATAATGCTTTCATCTTTTCTTGTTGGTAAAACTAAATTATCGCCTGGCTAAGTTTCTGACATGAGCAGGTTTAATAAGAGGTAATCATTGATCTCTGACATCATGCTTTAAGTAGCGTTGATCTATTTTCTCTTCACATGCCGGACAAAAATCTATAGTGGTTTTGGCAAAATGAAAGCCGTTCCGCATCAAACAGGTTTCACTTACTTCGCAATGTTCTAAATCTAAAACATGCGCAATTTCATGTTTGACCACCTTGGATAAGTTCACCGTAAACTCATCCCTATTAGCGGACTCCTGTTTAAGTTTATGGGTAGAAATAGTAGCTACGCTTGCATCAGAATCTGCCAGCCCCCTTATGGTCATGCCGGGCCGGTACTGCTTACCAATCGTCAGGGCACTGTCGGTGATGCCGATGATCAAATCATACTTAGCATCTCCCAGGCTTAGCAGTTCAGTATTTGTAGCATGTGCATTGATCACCATCATGGACATTTGTTGATCACCATAGTTTTTTCTAGTAAGTAGCGCAGTGTCTAAAGCTATTGTTTCAGAGGGTATATGAACATCAGCATTGTAATAAGCTATCACTGCTTCTTCTGCGATTTGTAAGTGCGAGAGTTCCACTTCACCAATAGGAATCAGGGCCATTTGCAGTTCCTGCGCTTCCGCCTTAGTAATGAAGAAGCTTAAGAGAAAAGGAATGAATATTGGGTAGCCCATCTTTGTCAAAGGCATAGAAGCTTGCAAGCCAGTCAGGATGCGGTATATATGTTGTGAACAACAATATACAGAATCCGTGAGATATACACATGATAAGCAGGAAAGTTATCACTGGCAGGGCTTTTCATTCTTGCTATTGGTAGGTTAGAGATTGCAATGACTTTTGCCGAGACATCAGATCAGAGCCAAACCTACTTAGGCAATAAAGTTAACTATTCAATACTGATGCCTATCTTATCCTGGGTGTCATATTTCTGGGGCTTGCCTAGCGAAACCATCCAACGATCATAAGAAGCCTTTGCCAGCCATTGCACCTGGTACACATCCTTAAGAGACTCAGCAGATGCAGCCTGGCTGGCTAGTTCGTAGGCAATCTCATAATCCTTACTTTCCTCACCATGATGGAAGACAAAAGCAGCATGAAATTTATCCATTGGCTCCTCAATCTGTCTGTTTGTATACAATTCTTTTACCTGTCTCAGCCTTAGGCTATCTCTATTGGCCAACTTTTCTCTGAACAGCCCGAGGTAGGCCTTCAGATTTTTCCTATCTCCCTGATCGGTTTGATAGGCATAGGACAAGTTCTCACTTACATCATCGGTATTGATGACGGCAGGGACCATCGGACGAAAAAGACCTATAACGATTCCGGCAATACAAATCACTATGATCTGAAGCGGTAATTTTAGCCATAAGGAGTTCAAGCTACCACTCAGTAGTTTTATTATCCCAGCAATAATCAATACCACTAAGCTTAAGGCGATGCACAGCACAAGTAGAAAGCTGAACAGGCTATAATGGTATGCCAGTAAGCTGATAGCGATCAAAAAGAGTAATGGGAAAAGGTATTTTTTCATAGCAAAAAAATGTTAGGCGTTTCAGCTATACCCATAAAAAAGTATCCGATAGCTTAGCCTGATAGCATGATCAAAGAATTAAACAAAAGAGAAGGTGGCAAATGTAAAAAGCTACAAATGATTTACCAATAATGTTTGCTTTAACTTAGGACGAAGTAGCTGACAATACTGCTTACACGTGCTGGTCAATCAGAATGGCATTGCCGTCGGGATCAAAGAAGGTGATACTTGCTGGGCCGGATGAGTTTTCATCTGCCTCACGTTCCAGCTTCACCCCTTCTGCCTTCAGGGCTTTCTGAATCTCTCTTACATCATCATAGTCTTCCAGCTTAGCGGCATTTTGGTCCCAGCCCGGATTGAAAGTGAGTATGTTTTGCTCAAACATCCCCTGAAAGAGTCCGATGAGCGTGTCTTCATTCTTCATGATGAGGTAGTGCTTCTCTTCATCACCGGCAAAAACTTTGAAGCCGAGCTTTTCATAAAAAGTCCTGGAAGCTTTGATATCCCTGACACTCAGGCTTACAGAAAAAGCGCCTAATTTCATAGTGATGCTGCTTTGAGGGTTATATTGAGGCACGGGCTGATATAAGCCGATGATGCCTGATTCACAAGATAAGCGAATATCAATTGAATATCCACAGTACGGAGTAATTTCCGATTATTGAGTAAACTGCTTTCCCCCTATCCAGACTGAAGCGATACTGCTCAGGTGCCTGATATCTTCCAAAGGATCTTGTTCCAGCACTACAAAGTCAGCCCAGTTTCCAGCTTCCAGCGTCCCTACATCCTCTAAGCCCAGACATTGGGCAGGATTCCTTGTCGCTGACAGCAGTATTTCCATGGGCTGCATACCCGCCTCGGCCATCATTTGCATTTCCATATGCTCAAAATAACCCTGGAAACGGGTAGGCACACCACTATCCGTACCCATAGCAATGGTCACTCCACTGTCTGAGAGGATTTTTAGATTTCTCAAAGCCATTTGCAGCGCCTCTTTGTAGGTTTCATTATTGGGATTTTCGCTTACCCGCTGCTGCCTTTCCGGGTCTTTCAGCTCAGCTATTTCCGTGCTGTCTACTCCCTGTAGAAAGAAAGGGTCAGTGAAAAACGCCGGTTCATCCTCATACACAAAAGTGGAAAGGTCACGGGTAAGTGTTGGACAATAACATACTTCTTCGTCTTTCAGTAGGCTGATCAACGCAGAATCCACTTCCTGATCGCGCACACTATGGGCCAGGAAGTCAGCACCTGAGCGTAGCAGATTTTTGGCATCTTCCAGATAGTACATATGTGCTGCCAGCATAAGGTTATAGTCATGAGAGCGGTTGATCACCGTCTGGTACACATCCTCTGACATTTTTTCGCTACTGCCCAGGTTATCGTCTACCCTGATTTTGATGAAGTCAACGCCCATCTTC
This sequence comes from Catalinimonas locisalis, assembly GCF_038039535.1. Classification (NCBI taxonomy): domain Bacteria; kingdom Pseudomonadati; phylum Bacteroidota; class Cytophagia; order Cytophagales; family Catalimonadaceae; genus Catalinimonas; species Catalinimonas locisalis. The sequence continues at coordinate 54,773 of NZ_JBBPHP010000035.1, forward strand.
ACATTATTATCTACCATGCTGATGGCTTCCTGAGGAGTATCTCCGCTAACCACCGCACCGGCAATATACAGACGCGCTCTATCTGGTGAGCGTGTCGTGTCTACCTCATCTCTTAACGATACCGCTGCCTGACGATCCTCTCCCAGGCTCACTACCATTGTTATTCCGTATCCTGCATAAAGTTTCAACTGGTTTATGATATTATCCTGTGAATAATCCTCGGCCTGCATACTCCCTTCATAGCCTACATGCGCATGACTATTGATGAGACCGGGTATTATTGTTTTTCCGCTCAGGTCTATCACTTCGGCATGATCAGGAATCTCAACTTCGTTTTGATTACCGATTGCTTCAATCCGGCCTTCACTAATCAATAAAACACCATCCGGAACAGGACTACCTCCTCGCCCATCTATAAGTTTGGCACCCACAAAGGCAGTATAAACCTTTTGGCTTTGTTCTGCGGTATTGCTGCAGGCACCACAGATAGTCATATAAATAAACATTGTGAAAAGAAGAAGATAATGGTTGGAGGTCATACAAATGATGTTAAGGTTAAGTAGGAAGTTAATTTAATAAATGTAAGCACATATACAAGCTGTGATTAACTCACTTATCTTATCATTACACTATTAGATTTTCATAAATAAATCAGCCGGAAGAGCACCACTCATATCAAGTTTTTTTATATCTATCATTCAGCCCCTTGCTTTCTCGTATCATAGCACTGATCTTTTCCCACCTTTTAAGTTTAGTATCTTCTCGTTTAGCCTGACTGATGTACGCTGCATATTCTCTCCGCTTGGCAGGACTAAGATCATGAAAAGCTCTATCCAATACCTTATCTTCTTCAAGAGCATTTTTCATGATTTGTGGAAGAGCTACTGCTTTTGGTTTGCTCATCTTCACCTGAATACCAGCTTTCTGATGTGCTATTGCTTCCCGAACATACTCATTGATTATGTCAGGCTCAAGCTCGTTGACTGAAATAAAACGCCACTGCCGAAGTGCTTGGGTTTTCCCTTCCTGCGCATTAATCAATACATGATGTTCATCGGCCAGTAAGGCTCCCTGATAAAACCACAACCCTGCGTAATCTTTAAAGGCGGCCATACCCACCACATTTTTACCCTCCAGCGTGTAGACAGGTATCCCCCACTTTACAGTTTCTTGTAGCTCACTAGCTAGTAATAAGGCTCTCAGTTTCTCAAGGATTGCACTTTTATCTGCATGGCGATTGATATAGTTGTCTACTTTTTCCCTGGTTTCCATAGTCAGGTAGATTCAATGGTTAGTTTTACTACATATAATCTACAGAAAATATAAAAGACTAAAGGATAAAATGTCTATTAGACATAAAATCTTTAGGTGTCAATTGTATCCAAGCCTAAATAAGATATGGGCCATCAGTGCTTATTTACTCTCATTGTTATTCTGTAAATATTCTTAAAAACATACAAATTATAATAAAAGTTATATATATGATTAGAATAGTTATACTTTTGTGAGTATTAACAACCCAAATTCTTATGAACAACAAAAGTTTATGGATGAGTATATACTCACTAGCAGTAACTTGTCTTCTATTAACTTCTTGCGAAGAAGAACTCTTTCCCGAAGAAGACACTGATCCTGTTGTGGAAGCTCCTTTAGAAGAGGAGGAAGATATCGAAAAAGAAGAAGAGGAAGAACCAACTGGTATTCTTGACAGCACAATGATTGCTTACTACCCGCTGGATGGTGACACTGAAGATTATAGCGGCTATGATAATCATGCCAGCAGTAAAGGTGGCCAGTTTGCCAAAGGGATCACAAATAGTGAGCAGTCTGCTTACCATATTACGACAAAAGGAGACGCACTGGACATTCCTGATTTTGATCATGAGCAAATTTCGGTTTCACTCTGGTATTACTATGAAGGTAGCGGTAGCTTCTGGAACACTCTGCTATACGGAAAAAACAGTCACCACCACCTTATTGTAAGCCATGTCAATGGCTCTGGTGCCAGTGGCGAAATAGGCACGTACAATCCTGGCTTTGATGGTGCCGGCTATGTGCTGGAAGAGCAAAAATGGCATCATTTGGTATTGACTAAGGATAATAAGCAGAGCAAAATTTACCTTAACGGTGTGCTGGTATATGATACTTTGAGCTTCAGTAATGCTACATATCCCCTAAGTATCATCGGAAACTTTGATGCACAAAACGGAACGCAGGGTTCATTGGGTAAACTGGATGAGATCAAGATTTACAATAAAGTACTTGGCCAGAGTGAAGTAGAAGATTTAAATATGGGAATTACCCTGGACCCACCAGTAGAAGTTGATCCGGTTGAAGAAGGTCCAGCAGGTCTGATAGCACATTTTGCTTTAGATGGCAATACGCTGGATGACAGTGGGTTTGGAAATGATGCTATTGCAATTGGCGGTGAATATGCAAAAGACAGATTCGGTAACAACAATTCCGCCTTCCGTATCACCTCAAAAAGTGATGCACTGGATGTAATAGATTTTAATCAGGAAAACATCTCCGTGTCAATGTGGTACTATTATGAAGGTACTGGAAGCTTCTGGAATACTTTACTATATGGTAATAGCAGCAAACACCATTTGATTGTAAGCCATGCCAATGGTGGAGGTGATGCCGGTGAGCTAGGCACTTACAGCAGCGGATTTTCAGGCAGTGATAAAGTATTGGAAACTTACAAATGGTATCATCTGGTAATTACCAAAGAAGGAAGTCAGACCAAGCTTTACGTAGACAAACAACTTGTATACTCAGCGCAGGAGTTTAGCAATACTGATTATCCATTGACAATTATCGGAAATTTTACTGCTCAAAACGGTACGCAAGGTGCATTAGGACGCTTGGATGATATCCATATCTATGATGAGATCATTAGCGAAGAAAAAATTGTAGAACTCTATGGTGAACCCTTTGTACAGGAAGAACCACCTGTTGAAGAAGAGGAAGAAGATCCTAAAAATCCTGATAACAGTAATCTACTGGCATATTATGCTTTAGATAATGACACTCAGGATCATAGTGGATCGGAAAGGCATGCAGTAGCGACAGGAGGGAGTTTTGGAGCCGACAGAAATGGTAATGCAAACAGTGCCTTTATCATTTCTGATAAAAACGATGCTTTAGATATTGCTGATATTAATAATACTCAGATTTCTGTATCTATGTGGTATTATTACGAAGGTACAGGAAGCTTCTGGAATACTTTACTGTATGGGCATTCCAGCAAACACCACCTAATCATTAGTCATGCCAACGGTAGTGGAGAAGCCGGTGAGTTAGGAACATATGGAGGATTTAAAGGATCGGACAAGATCTTGGAAGTGGGTAATTGGTACCATCTGGTCATTACTAAAGATGGGAATAACACCAAATTATATGTTGATAATGAGCTGGTATTATCTGTTCAGGACTTCAGTAATGCTGACTACCCATTGACCGTGATAGGTAACTATGCCGCTGGGGGAAATGGCACTCAGGGCTCTCTAGGTAAACTAGACGAAATCAAAATTTATGGCAAAGTACTTAGCGTGGAAGAAGTTGCTTACCTCTACAATCACTAATCTTATCTCGCTATAAACTGTAGTGCGTGGGATACTATCTCACGCACTTTTTTTGTCTAAGATACCTGCTTTTTAATATTCGCAATCTTTTTATGAGAGGCTACGATTCCTTTAATGAGAGCAGAACTCAAACCATTATGCTCCATTTCATTCAGTCCGGCAATGGTACAACCCCGAGGTGTGGTCACCCGGTCGATCTCAGATTCAGGATGGCGACCACTTTCAATAAGTAAAGAAGCAGCCCCGCGACAGGTCTGCATGGCAATAGCCTGGGCTTCATCAGCATCAAAACCCATTTCAATGCCTCCCTGCGCAGCAGCACGGATAAAGCGTAGCGCAAAAGCAATCCCGCTGGCTCCCAGCACCGTAGCAGCAGCCATCAGTTCTTCTTCAATCACAAGGGTACGCCCCATGACGTTAAAAATAGACTGTACATTCTCCATATGACCATCACTGGCCTTACGGGTAGCCATACAGGTCATAGACTCACGTATAGCAATGGCAGTATTGGGCATCGCACGGATGATGGGGAAGTTATCTCCTACTCTGGCTTCAATCTCTTCTATAGCCACTCCGGTAATGGTAGAAATCAGTACATGCTGTTTGGCGCTAAGCACTGATTTGATTTCATCTAGAAGATTATGCAACTGCTTGGGCTGCACACAGAGAAAAATCAGCTCTGACTGAGTAACTGCTTTCACATTATCGGTAAGTACTTCTATGCCTTTCTGCTGTAATTCTTCCACCCCATGTATTTTACGTCGGGTAACGATCACATCACCTTTGGCATATTCACCGGTACTCACCAGTCCCAAGGCAATAGATTGGCCCAGGTTTCCGCCTCCGAGTATGGCTATTCTTTTACTCATAGTTTTTTGTTTAAGTATTGATTCAGAGCAAATGCTTTTAACAAACTTGCGATAACATTTCTCTAAACTAGTAGTTTGATTGATGAGATGCCTGATAATATCCAGGCTTATTTTTAGTTGGAAATTATTTTTTAAGCTTATAACACTATGGAAGAAGAATTTTTCTGGGATCTAACCATTGTATCCGCCAGCATTGCAATCGTACTTGGAATCGTTTACCTGATCACTATTGTTTGGTCATATAATGATGCTAAAAAAAGAGGGGTCAACGGCGTAATCGTTGCCGCTCTCGTAGCTTTTTTAGCCTGGCCTCTCAGCTTTATTGGCTGGCTCATTTTACGCCCCTCCAAAAAAGAAGAGTATCAGCATCATTAAAAGAAACTGGCTTTTAGTTGTAAGCCGGTAGTTTCTTCCAGGCCAAACATCAGATTCATATTATGTACTGCCTGGCCAGAAGCTCCCTTCAACAGATTGTCAATCATACTAATGACCAGTAAAGTATCCTCATGCTGTTGCAGGTAGATAATGCCTTTGTTGGTATTGACTACCTGCTTCAGATGAGGATTGCTTTCTGAAATATGAATAAATGGAGCATCAGCATAAAACGTTTGGTACAAGGTTTTTAAGGCCTCAAAAGGTTGCTCTATTTTAGTATAAAGAGAAGCATAAATTCCTCTGGTAAAATCACCCCGCATGGGCAAAAACATCAGCTTGGCATCAAAATCAGGTTGTAAACTATGCACACTTTGATTGATCTCATTTAGGTGCTGATGTTCAAATGCTTTGTAGATAGAAATATTATTATTCCTCCAGCTAAAATGTGAGGTAGCAGAAGGCTTTTGTCCCGCACCTGTAGAGCCAGTAATTGCATTGATATGTACATCTTCTTTCAACCAGCCTGCATTTGCCAATGGTAGCAGCCCCAATTGCAGACAGGTAGCAAAACAACCGGGGTTAGCAATATGGTTGGCTTCACGTATCTTATGCTTGTTAAGTTCCGGTAAACCATATACAAAATCATTCCCCTCAGCAAATAACCTGAAGTCCTGGCTTAGGTCAACTACTTTAACGGAATCTTGGACATTATTTTCACTCCAGAATACCTTAGCTTCTCCATGGCCTACACAGAGAAAGAGGACATCAATATTGTAGGATAACTCATCTGTAAAAGTAAGATCAAGGTCACCCAGCAAATCAGTATGTACTTCATGAATAGGGTTTCCAGTATTACTTTTACTATGGACGAATGCAACTTCTACATTGGGATGATGGATAAGTAAGCGAAGCAATTCTCCTGCAGTATAGCCTGCACCACCTACTACTCCTGCTCTAATTTTCTTCATGCTTGTAAGCGTGATAGATTTTGTTCTGATTAGATAAAATTTTGGTAAAGCCCTTTACATCTTCACCAGACCAGGCCAGGTTCATCTCACCATACTGACCATATTTGGAGGCCATAAGATCATATTCGGATTCTATACCAATCAACTCAAAACGATAAGGCAGAAGCTTAACTTCTACTGTACCGGTAACCCTCTTTTGAGAGTGCTCCATAAAAGATTCCATATCGCGCATCACAGGGTCCAGGTACTGCCCTTCGTGAAGCATCATGCCATACCAATTGGCGAGTTGCTCTTTCCAATACTGTTGCCATTTCGCCAGTGTATGCTTCTCCAATAGATGGTGCGCCTTGATGATGATCAGCGGGGCAGCTGCTTCAAATCCTACCCGGCCCTTGATACCTATAATGGTATCCCCTACATGGATATCGCGTCCGATAGCATAAGGTGCAGCCAGTTCCTGAAGTTTGAGTATCGCTTCAACAGGATTACTAAAGTATTGTGAATCAATACCTTTAAGCTCTCCCTCTTCAAATTTTAGTATAACTGATTTAGGCGCTTTTTCCTGAAGTTGGCTAGGGTAAGCTTCTTCTGGTAGTGACTTGTTGGAAGTCAAAGTTTCCTGACCACCTACACTGGTACCCCATAAACCTTTGTTGATGGAGTATTTGGCCTTTTCCCAGTTAACATCCACTCCTTTGGCCTGTAAATAAGCTACTTCTTCCTGGCGGGAAAGCCGCTGATCACGTATTGGAGTAATGATTGAGATATCAGGGGCTAAAATACTGAATATCAAATCAAAGCGCACCTGATCATTGCCAGCTCCTGTACTTCCGTGGGCAATGTACTTGGCGCCAATGGCTTTGGCATGCTCTACGATTGCTATTGCCTGAAAAACTCTCTCTGCGGACACAGAGAGCGGATAGGTATTATTCCTGAGCACATTACCGTATATGAGAAAACGAAGGCATTTCTGGTAAAAATTATCCGTTTCATCAATAGTAGAATGCTGCTTTACTTCCAGCATTTTGGCTTTCTGGGCAATTTCTTCCAGTTCTTCTTTAGAAAAACCACCAGTATTGACAATCACTGAGTGAACTTCGTAACCTTGTTCCGACAGATACTTGACACAATAAGACGTATCAAGTCCACCACTGAAAGCAAGGACTAATTTTTTGTTATTTTCCTGATTTTCAGCCTTTTCTATAGCCATTATTCATGTATAAGTTTAACTAACGAGTACTTTCTTTTGTGTATACTTTCTCAAAAATGCGTGCTGCTTTAGCCTAAGCCAACGCTCATATTTCTTGAGATGGTCCCTTACATTCAGGCGTGAACTGGAACTTTCTTTATTCTTTTGAGAGCTTTTAGGATTGGGGTCATAGAGCATGGCCGTACAGAGACAGTTATTACGATTGTTTCTGGTAAGTATATCAAAGTTAGGACAGCTCTGACAGCCTTTCCAAAACTCATCATCCGTAGTTAATTCTGAAAAAGTCACCGGGCGATATCCCAGGTCAGAATTAATCTTCATCACTGCCAGACTAGTGGTAATGCCAAATAGCTTAGCGTCCGGGTACTTTTTCCTGGACAGTTTAAAGGCAGCTTTCTTGATTTTGGTGGCAAGTCCATGCTTACGGTAATCTTCATTGACGATAAGTCCGGAATTTGCGATATACTTATTATGCCCCCAGGTTTCAATATAGCAGAAGCCTGCTACAGTATTTTGTTCTAGTGCAATGATCGCCTTTCCTTCCATCATTTTTCTACGAATGTATTCGGGAGGCCTTTTGGAGATGCCTGTTCCGCGTTTTCGGGCAGCATCTTCAATCATTACGCTGATTGTCTCTGCGTATTGAGTGTCTTTCTCAGTAGCTACTTGAATAGAAATATTCATTGATGCATCAAAATGTAAAGATTGTTTGCTTAAAAAGTAAATAAAAAAATTTGCAGGAAACGTTACCACATAGGTATCGCAATAACATATTAGACCCTGCCGGGCCTGAAGTGCCTAAGAGATGGGGATAGAAAAATAAATCGGTATGTGATTAGTACATACATTGGCCCAAGGCAATTTTTTTTGAAGGCTTAAAGTTAATAAACAAAATAGTGTTTACAACCAAATAGTTCATTTAATACCTTTCAACAGAATAATATTTTTTCAACTCAGCGACATGTTCTCAGTGTTCTGCTTGTTGTTCATTAACTCTGGTCCAGATTGTAGACCTGCCAATAAAGGATAAGCCAAGGTACCCTCTCACTTCCAGTGTACCATCATCCTGTAAGGTCAGCTGACAAGAATAGGTTTTGCCAGACTCAGGATCATATATTTCACCATCCTCGTAGGATTGATCTCCGCTGTATTCCAAATCCTCAAGGATATTAATACCAACTATGGTTCTGTCCCGCTTTTCAGGATCTGGATTTTTGGTATCTTTTACAGCACCGCCATTTTCATTGGTTCTGCTCAACCAGGTTATTTTACCACAATAAGCACTTTCGCATTGGTAGATCTCTACAATCGCTTTTTTTTCATCAGTATACCATTTGCCCAGAATCTGATCATCTCGCTCTAGGATTCTCCCTTGAGTTTTTGCATTGGCAGACAAACTGAAAAGAAAAATATACATGAGTAAATTGCTGAATAGAACTTTTACCAACATTGCTTCTTTCTATTTGATGATGTTATTACAAATACTTGAAAGTAAACTTAATTGTTACGATTCTTGAACTTTAGATATGGATGCACACTCAATGACTACAAATGCTGTGCGTATAGAAATCAAACAGCAACAATTACATTTACTTCCTGAAAAAGCAATTTTCTGGGAAGAAACTGCTTTCTTAATTCTCACGGATGTTCATCTTGGAAAGGCCGGTCATTTCAGAAAAGCAGGCATACCTATCCCCAGCAGTGTACACAAAGCGGATCTGCAAAATTTGCAAAAGTTGATTGATGGCTACCAACCCAAATGTATCCTTATCTTAGGCGATCTTTTTCATAGTGAAATAAACCTGGAGTGGAATATTTTCCGTCAATTTCTACAGGAAAATGCAGAGTATCAGTTTGTATTAGTCAAAGGGAATCATGATATCCTTCCGAAAGATGCCTACCAAGAAGATAACTTGAAGGTATATGATGATTCATGGACCTGTCCTCCTTTCTACTTCACCCATCACCCTAAAGAGAGCGCACCTGATCAACTTTACTATATGGCCGGACACGTTCATCCTGGCTACAAAATAAAGGGGAGAGCGGGTCAAAGTATCAAATTACCGAGTTTTCATTTTGCTACCGAGGGAGCGCTACTACCTGCTTTTGGTAAATTTACCGGCTGCATGCATGTTTCCAAGCAGGGCAATGACAAAGTGTATGTAATCATTCCTGCCACTAACCATCAAGATAAAGTGATGAAAATATAAGCGCTATTTACACTTTAAATTTTACACCCTACTTGGTGTGCTAATAAGAAGGAAGTATTTTTCATAATGAAATTATACATAGTCACCTTCTGCTTTCTTTGTCAGTCAGCAATGGCTCAACAAGCTCAGCTGATACGTGAGTACGATGCCCCCAATGCCCACCAGGCAGTAGCGGTAGATCAGCAATATTTTTATGCCATCGGCAACCAGGTGATCAGTAAACATTTAAAAGAGGATGGTAAAGAGGTTGCAGTTTGGCAAGAGACTGAAGGTATTATTAAGCATCTCAACAGTGGCATTATCATTAATGACACCCTTTACTGCGCCAATTCAAATTACCCTGACTCGCCTATGCTCAGCTCAATAGAAATGTTTGATACCCAAAGTATGCAACATATTGGTTCATTAAGTCTGGGCATATTTATTGGCTCAGCCACCTGGATAGATCGTTATGACAATGCCTGGTGGATAGGTTTCGCGCATTACTCAGAAAAAGGATCAAGTGAAGGAAAAGACAACCGGTGGACCACTGTTGTCAAGTTTGATAACGACTGGCAAAGAAAAGAAGGCTGGGTTTTTCCTGTGTCGTTGACAGAAAAATTTAGCCCAAGCAGTAACTCCGGGGCAATTTGGGGAACAGATGGGCTACTTTATTGCACCGGACATGATGCTCAGAACCTATATGTAATGCAATTACCCAATAGAGGCTATACGCTGGAGCATATTAGTACGATCCGGGTACCATTTGAAGGACAGGGAATTGCATGGGACCCTTCCAAAGAGAGAGTGATGTACGGGATTTCCCGAAAGAACCACAAAGTACTCGTTGTCCAACTTCCGAAAAGGTGAAATGCATGCTGCATAGTGAGAAGCACACCGCTACTGCCTGAAAACAGTTTGAAAACCTTATTCAAAATCAATCTACCCACAACACTTAAGGGTAGATTTGGTTGTTTATTTTATGAGCGATCTTGTCCATGAACCGATTGAAACCATTACTAAAATAATAGAGGAAAACGGAAATTTTCCTAATAACTCAAAATTACCGCTAATCCTCTACAGGCAGGCAGCCGTGCTGAATGAAGGCCACGCCGCTACCATTGAAAAAATATTTCAGCAAAATCAGTGGGGCAAGTCCTGGAGAAATGGGATTTACAATTATCATCATTATCACAGCACAGCTCATGAGGTTTTAGGCATTTACTCCGGCAATGCAAAAGTTCAGATGGGAGGTCCTGATGGACTAGAATTTGATGTTAAGGCCGGCGATATCATCATCATACCGGCAGGAGTAGCGCACAAAAACCTCGGATCTTCGTCAAACTTTGCCTGTGTAGGAGCCTATCCTCCCGGTCAACATTTTGATATGAACTATGGTGAGAATGGCGAGAGGCCAAAGGTTGATGAGAATATTGCTTCTGTACCTCTGCCTGAAAAAGATCCGGTTTACGGTGCTGAAGGAATATTGATACGTGAATGGATTTCCAAATAATTTGGTAACAATTTTATGAAGATCAGACTTTTATCCTAAGCTTTAGTAATATGGTATGCGGAGGACTACCTGCATTTTTTTATCCTCAAACCTTTTCTTAAGCATTTTAGTAGTAATAAAGAAGTTGGTTTAATTGGGTGGTAAGGATTATTTGAAGTTGCTGAGCTATTTAATTCCATGCATGTTGTATGAAACACCTTACAGAGAAGTATGGGTAATGAGTAGTTTCGTAATTTTTACTTCAACTATTGTACATGGAATCAGCAGTTTACCACTGGGTAAGTGGTATCATATGTCTACTCAAGAAGAGGAATAACTTTCGGAAAGGCCGTTTTTGTGTATATTTGATCACTTACTGCAAATTTTTAGCATCTTTTAACTTTTTAAGCATTGAGAAATACTGACCAAACCGCAATAGAAAGAATTTTTCAACATATAAAAGAATACATCGCAGCCCAACGTAACCTGCTGCTGACTATTCTGTCCAAAAAAGGAGGAGATGTTGTATACGCAATCATTCTTGCCCTCATACTTTTTCTGATTGCCTGTTACTTTCTGATGATCTTCAGCATTGGCATTGCCTATGGCATCGGTGTATGGATTGGCAGCATATTCTGGGGATTTATGATTGTGGCCGGCTTGTATCTTTTCATGGCATTTTTAGTATGGATATTCCGCGACTCACTACTCAGAACCCCAATTTTTAAAATTTTCTTTAAACTAGCGAACACTGATAAAAAAGAAGCTCATGAGCAAAAAAAATAGCCAAAAGAGATATGAAGAGTTGAAAGCTTACTATAAGGATGAGGCAAAATCTATAGAGAAGCAATTGCATATGGATTTAGTGGCTGTACGCCATGAGTATGTACCTCACCATTTGAAAAGTAAGTTTATCACTGGCTGTGCCATATTCGGATCGGTTTATCTGGCAGAAAAGTTATTATTTGGAAAGCGGCTACCTCGTATCATTCGCTTTACGACCTCCCTCTCGGCTATCATCTGGGCTCCTAAGGTATATCAGAAGATGCACGATAAACTTACGGGTATAGGAGAACAGGAACCCATTGAAATGGAAATGATAGAAGATCAGCAGTTCTATGAAGATGACAATTTAGAGACATCCGATGAGAATTATATGCTTATGGAAGAGGCTGAGGAAACTACAGAGCCATTTTCAGAAGAACCCATTAAAAGTGATATGCCTGTAGAGGATGAAAGTAAGGAAGACGAAGGTAAGCTTCCTCCTACCTAGGGAATATATAAATTTTGAGCTTTGTCAGGAGCAAACTTATGCTACGTCTTCTGCCTTCAAGAATATCTCCCAGGGATGAGTCATATAAGAGAGTTTTTCTCCATTCAGTGCGGTAAGCGTAGGTAATTCATCCTGAAAGAGATTGATTTCTTCTTCATAATACTGGGATAATGCCTCCAGCTTACTTTCAAGCACAGCTTTGTTGTCCAATTGTAAAAGCGGAAGCTCAGATCGTGCTACATCATATAGCTGTTCATCATCAATCCAAGGCTGTGGAGCATATTCAATAACATTGGCACTACATGCTTCCTGACGTCGGGCTTTACATACTATATCACGTACTGCCATGTGATCATTGATCTGTGCAAATCTCCAGGGAATCAGGATGGTATCGGGAAAAAGATTGTTTAGTTTGTATTTGCAGATACCCACTAATTCATCAAAGCCATCCTGCCCTTTGGAAGGCACTAGCTTATCTTTGATATCCAGAAAAGTAATAGACTCCTCACTTACACCAAGCTTGGATAAAGCATTTTCGGCTTCGTACTTACGCAGGTCCTTTAGGCATTTGGCCGGTAAGTTATTACAGCTACTTTGATGATGAAAGGTATCACAAATGTATAGCACATGGACTCTATAACCCATCTGACGAAGCAATGCAATAGCTCCCCCACATCCCATAATATCGGTATCTGGCCGGCTTGCGATCACCAGGGTGGTGCCCCATTCATACACATCTATGAGTGGGCGAATCGCAACTTCGTGCTGTGAATGTCGTAAGTTTTTCCTTCCAGAAGTCATGGCTAACTTGTGGTTTAATTAACATTAAGTCCAATCTATCTTCTCGCTAATTCTTACCAGAGGAGGGCTTTCCTAATCAAAAAATGTCTGTGATTAATAGTTGTAAGCAAGGTAGGGCCACAAAAAGTCTAAGAGGCATACCCATAACTTGTTTAAGTTAATACTATTTTACTTTTATCAAAAAGCTTTGAAATAAAATTTGTCTACTGCAGACCCAATTAATATTTCGCTCTTGCTTGAAAAACTTATTTTTGCAACTGTTTTCTTAACAAGTTCAATAAGGCAACTTTAGTGAGTCTGATATTCAGCATTCTGTCTTGAGTAAGTTGTAGTTTCTGGGTCTTTACCTCCTCTTCATAAGCTACTGCTATCCAAATAGTGCCCACAGGTTTTTCTTCAGTACCTCCTCCCGGCCCGGCTACACCACTACTGGCCAGCCCATAGTCAGCATGCATGAGCTTTCGGATGTTTTGGGCCATTTCAGTTACGGTTTCCTCACTTACTGCTCCTTTACTTAAGAGGGTATCACCATTTACTCCCAGTACTTCTTCTTTCAACTGATTATGGTAAGGGACCATTGCTCCCTGAAAATAAGAAGAGCTTCCAGCTATGCTGGTTAAGGAATGGGCTACATAGCCACCACTACAGCTTTCTGCTAATGCTATTGTTTTTTGTTGAGCGTTGAGCATATTTCCTATTGCCTCTTCCAGGCTAACGTCACCCAGTGCAAATACATATTCTTGTATTAGGGGCATTACTTTGTCCACTTCTTCCATCACCTGCTGTTTTAAAGTTGACAGTTCTGCTCCCACAGCCGTAAGTCTGAGTTTCACACATCCAAAACTGGGTAGATAAGCCAAACGAATATGCTGGGGTAAATTACTCTCCCAATCAGCGATCTTATCCGAAAGCCACGACTCACCAATACCTACCGTTTGTATCATTTGATGAAATATAGTAGGTAAAGTGAATTTTTCTTTCACCCGGGGAAGTACCTCTTCCTCCATGATGGTCTTCATTTCATAAGGGACACCGGGCATTGAGACAAATATTTTTCCATCCTGCTCAAACCACATCGCTGGCGCAGTACCCATTCTGTTATGAATCATGATACAACCTTCTGGTAAATCAGCCTGACGCTCATTGGTAGGCGTAATACTGCGTCCTCTACTTGCAAATAATGCCTTAATATGAGTAAGTGCTTCCTCATTTCTTTTCAAAGACATACCAAAATACTCCGCCAGTGTATATTTAGTGATGTCATCTTTAGTAGGTCCCAACCCCCCCGTCATCAAGATAATGTCTGCCCGGGCCGAAGCTTCATCCAAAGCACTGATAATTTCCTCTTTAGCATCACCGATGGAAACCTTACGTATAATTTTAACCCCCATCTCATTGAGCCTCTGCCCCATCCAATGCGTATTGGTATCCAACGTCTGGCCATAAAGGATTTCGTCTCCGATTGTGATCACTTCAGCATAAACATTCTTCATTAATAAGCTTTAGGTTAGTAGAGTTGGAACAAAATTTGAAAACGATAAAGATATGAAGCAAAATAACAATACTCATATTCGCAAACGCATTCGGCAAACTTTATTTGCCCTCATGCTTTTACCCATGATCGCCCTATCAGGTTGTGATGTGTTAACCGGGATTCTTGATGATTACAGCACTGGTTCTGGGGGATTGTCTAATTCAGAAATTACCTCAGGCCTGAAAGAAGCCTTGAAAGAAGGGGCTCGCTTTGCCAGTAACAATGCATCACAAAACAATGGATATCTGAATAACCCTATTGTTGACATCCGTATCCTTCTGCCTCCGGAACTCAGAAAGGCCGAAAAAAACATCAGGAAGGTACCGCTGATCGGTGATAAGCTGGTAGATGATCTGGTGGAAGCCATGAACAAAGGTGCAGAAAAAGCGGCAGAAGAAGCTGCGCCTATCTTTGTAAATGCTATCACATCCATGACTGTAACAGATGCAGTAAATATACTAAAGGGACAGGATGATGCTGCTACTCAGTACCTTAGGAGAACTACTTCCAGCCAGTTGGCCAGTAAGTTTGAACCTATCCTTGAAGATGCTTTGGACGATGTTGGTGCCACCAGAATTTATAATACGCTCAAAAATGGGATTGAAAAATACAATGACACACCATTTGTAAACAAACTGGATGTTGATGTAAAGGAGCTTCCTGAAATTGAAGAGTACGCTACTGAGAAAGCCTTAGACGGTCTCTTCAAACTGGTAGCTGTAGAAGAAAAGAAAATCAGAGATAATCCTTTTGACTATTCTCAGCAAATCATTCGTAGAGTGTTTGGAAGTGAGCTGAATGCTCAGTCTTCTTCTTCAAACAAATATTGATTATAGGCGTTTTGAAGCTCACGTAGGGCCAGTGCATTTTGCTGGTCCTTCGCTTTTTCAATACCTTTCTGATAAGTTTGGGCTGCTTTTTCTTTCATATCCAGGTCAAGGTAAAGCTGTGCGGCATGATAATAAGTGGCTACATAATCGGGGTGTTCCTCCAATAATTTTTCAAAATACTGAAGGGCTTTTTCATCCTGATTTTTCAAATATTCCAGGGCGATAGCGTAAAGGTTGAAAGGATCATCCGGGTCTTCCTCCAAAAAGGTAAAAAGTTGTTGTAAACGCTCTTGCGACATTAGCTTTGCTGGTTTTTATTTCTTTGATTATTACGTAACTTCACGCGATAATTTGGGTTACATATATATTAGAAGATTAGGTACTATTTTTTTATGAAAATACTAGTTTGTATAACACACGTTCCTGATACCACTTCAAAAATAGCTTTTACTGATGATAATACGAAGTTTGACACCACTGGTGTTCAATTTATTATCGGACCATACGATGACTACGCACTGGCACGTGCAGTTGAGCTGAAAGAACAGCATGGGGGAAGCGTTACGCTATTAAATGTGGGAACATCAGATACCGAGCCAACTATCCGCAAGGGATTGGCGATAGGGGCAGATGATGCCATCAGGATCAATGCAGAGCCCAAAGATGCCTTTTTTGTAGCCAAACAGATTGCCGCTGTTGTGCAGGATGGAGGTTATGATTTGATTCTTATGGGGCGTGAGTCTATTGATTATAATGGTGGTCAGGTACATGGCATGGTAGGAGAATTAGTAGGACTCCCCTCTATTGCTCCTGTCATGCAGTTAGATATTGAAGGGAACACTGCTAAGCTGGCCCGAGAAACAGAAGGCGGTAAAGAATACCTGGAAGCAAAACTTCCTTTTATTGCCGGTTGTCAGGAGCCTATAGCCGAATGGAAGATTCCTAATATGAGGGGAATTATGACTGCCCGTAAAAAACCACTGGAAGTAAAAGAAGCTGTCGGTGACGAGCATATGACTACTACCCTGCGTTATGAATTACCTCCGGCCAAAGGTGAAGTCAAAATGATTGATCCTGAAAATGTGGAAGAGTTGGTCAAAGCTTTGAAAAATGATATCAAAGTACTCTGATTTTTTTATTTAAATGAACTAACATGTCAATATTAGTATTTGTAGAAAATGCTGAAGGAGAAGTGAAGAAAACTTCGCTGGAAGCGGTTTCATATGCTGCCGCATTGGCAGAAAAACTAAGTGAGCAGGAAGTTATCGCACTTTCTTTGGGAACAGGAGTGAGCGAAGAAAAACTTGCTGCATTAGGAAAAAACGGTGCTACCAAAGTGCTTAATGCTGACGAGGAGAAACTCAATCAGGGTGTAATTCAGGCATATACTTCAGTAATTGCTCAGGTAATGGAGAAAACCGGTGCCAAGCACCTTGTATTGGCAAAGTCTTCTCTGGGAGATCCGGTTGCCGCACGTGTAGGTATTAAGGCAAATGCAGCGCTGGCCTCCAATGTAGTAGAACTGCCCGACCTTAGCGATGGCTTTAAAGTGAAGCGAAGTATTTACACCGGAAAGGCTTTTGCCTGGATGTCGCTGGATACTGACAAAAAGATTATCGCGATCAAAAAAAATGCGATCGAAGTAAAAGAAGACGGCAGTGAAGCTAGTGTTGAGAAGCTGGATGTGACCATAGCAGATACTGACTTTGATGTAAAAATTACTAAAACTGAAAAGGCAGAAGGAGAAGTGCTTCTCCCTGAAGCTGACATCGTAGTTTCCGGAGGAAGAGGAATGAAAGGCCCTGAGAACTGGGGAATGATTGAAGACCTGGCCAAAACCCTGGGTGCAGCTACAGGCTGTAGTAAGCCTGTATCCGATATGAACTGGCGTCCTCATCATGAGCACGTTGGACAGACAGGCGTCAAAGTTAGCCCCACCTTGTATATCGCGGTGGGTATCTCTGGAGCTATTCAGCACCTGGCAGGCGTAAACTCTTCTAAATATATCGTGGTAATCAATAAAGACCCGGAAGCACCTTTTTTCAAAGCTGCCGACTACGGTATCGCAGGAGATGCATTTGAAGTAATACCAAAATTAACCGAAGCTATCAAAGCTTCATAATATAATAAGTGATTCATTGTGGATAAAATAGAGTTAGAAATCTTAGGGCTATCTTCTAGTCAATCTTCATCGGGCTCATTTGCCCTGGTTCTAGGAGAAACGGTAGGGAATCGCCGCTTACCGATTATCATTGGTATGTTTGAAGCTCAGGCTATTGCCATTGAGATTGAGAAAATCGCTCCCAACAGACCTATGACCCATGACCTTTTTAAGTCCTTCGCCAAGAGTTTTAACTATACGATTGAAGAAATTATCATTTCCGATTTGAAGGAAGGTGTGTTCTTTGCCAAAATCGTTTGTAGTGACGGTAGCCGTACCGAAGAAATTGATGCCCGCCCTTCTGATGCTATCGCAATTGGCTTGAGATTTGGCGTATCAATTTATACATACGAGCGAGTGTTATCAGAAGCAGGTATCGTGCTGACAGATGAAGAAGGTGAAAAAGAAGGTCAGTCGGAGCCTGCCGAAGCTGAAAGCTTATCTCCCAACAAACCTTTCAAAGAGCAACTGAAAGACTTAAATTCGGACCGCTTACAAAACTTGCTGGACGAAGCCCTAAAAAATGAGGATTACGAAAAAGCGGCCCATATCAGAGATGAAATGAACCGAAGAAATTAATTTTATTGAAAATAACATATGACAAACCTCCTGCCTGGCCCAGGAGGTTTTTTTGTTGTTGAAATAGTCTTAGTTTTGGCCATTCATGGACTATCTACGCGGAATCATAGGTATTGCCATCTTGGTGGCCATTGCTTTCCTGTTTTCTGGAAACAAAAAATCAATTAACTGGCGCCTGGTGATTACGGGGGTAGTACTACAGTTTCTTGCTGGCTTCCTGATTCTCAGAGTTTCCTTCGTTGCAGAAATATTCAGCGCAGTCAGTGAAGGGTTCGTGAAATTCCTCAGTTTTTCAGAGGAGGGAGCGGAGTTTCTTTTTGGGGGCTTGGTAGATGATTCTTCTTTCGGATTTATATTCGCCTTTCAGGTACTGCCTACCATTATCTTTTTCTCTACAGTTTCAGCAGGCCTTTATTATCTGGGTATTCTTCAGAAAATTGTCTTTGGCATAGCCTGGATCATGGCCCGTACCATGCAATTATCAGGAGCTGAAAGCCTTTCTGCTGCCGGAAATATCTTTCTGGGGCAAACCGAAGCTCCCCTGCTGGTGAAGCCCTATATCTCCCGCATGACCTATTCCGAACTCATGTGCCTGATGACGGGTGGTATGGCCACCATTGCCGGTGGCGTATTGGCTGGATATGTCGCCTTTTTAGGGGGTGATGATCCCGCTGAAAGAACAAGGTTTGCCGCATACTTACTCAGTGCATCCATCATGAATGCTCCTGCTGCGATCGTAATCTCCAAAATTCTGATCCCGGAAACCAAGGGTGAAAAGATCAACTCAGAGCTTAAGCTCAGCGACGAAAATCTGGGGGTTAACCTAATTGACGCATTATCCCGAGGTGCCTCCGACGGATTGAGGCTTGCGGTAAATGTGGGGGCTATGCTCCTCGCTTTTATCGCCGTCATCGCCGCACTCAATTTTCTGCTTAAAGACGTATTGGGTGACCTTACAAATCTCAACGCACTCGTGGTCAGTAGTACTGGTGGTGAATTTGAAGGGCTGTCTTTGGAGTATCTGCTGGGTCAAATTTTTCGTGTGTTTGCCTTTATCATGGGAGTAGACTGGCAGGAAACACTTGAAGTCGGCAGTCTGCTGGGACAAAAAACCGTGATCAACGAATTTGTGGCCTATCTGAGTATGTCCGAAATGAAGGCGGAAAATATCATTCAGGGAAAGGCATTGGTCATTGCCACCTATGCGCTCTGTGGATTTTCAAACTTCAGTTCTATCGCCATTCAGATTGGTGGGATAGGAAGCATAGCGCCTAACCAGCAAACAAACCTTTCTAAACTAGGCTTATGGGCGCTACTGGCTGCCACCATCGCCTGTATGATGACCGGAACCTTAGCCGGTATGCTGGTCACATATTAATTTGTAAAACCTTGATTTTTAATAACATACAAAGAAAGTTGTCTGTTAAATAACTGACTGACAATTATATTTTTTCATCTAAACCTAAATGTTATGAGTTTTAACATTGATAAGTTTGCAAAAGAAGGAAAATCATTTGTACATGAACTCAGCAGTGAACTGGGACACCCCTAGATCGTCCTGAAAATAGTCTACAGAGGGGTTTTTAGATCATTTAACCACAATTAATTAGAATGATGATGAAACGTAAAAAACCTTATTTCCCTCTCAGAACCAAGAAAAAAGCAGTTCAATTTGTGGCTACGGGCTTACTTTCTGAAGAAGAA
>NZ_JBBPHP010000036.1:0-73968 GCF_038039535.1 Catalinimonas locisalis
CATGTGCCCGCTATCATACAGGAAGTATTTCATAATGTACAGCCCCAAAACAAAAGTGTGCTCTCATAAGAAAAAAAGATGAACATATTATCAAAGAAGGAAAAAGCCTTAGCCCGACAGATCATAGATGCCGGTTATCAGAATGCAGCCAAGTCATTCTCATTGGTCACCCGGCAAAACATACAGATAGAGATTGCCGAGATTGAGGTGACCCAGTCGGAGCCCAACTACCAGAGCTTGTTGAAGTCAGGAGAAGAGATCACGATGCTGACCACCCAAATCATAGGAGAGGTGAGTGGGAAGAGCTTTCTGCTGTTGAATGAGGAGGAGCGACAGGCCATTTACCGTGCCTGTCTGGGGCCACAGAAAGATGAAGCACAGAGAAAGGTGATGGAAGAAGCCATTCTCAAGGAGATTGACAACATCATCTCGGCCACAGTTATCACCCAGTTTTCCAATGCCCTCGGTTTCTCTATTTATGGTGGTGTGCCGGAGTTAATCCATCTCAAAGCTGAACAAATAGATACTCTGATTGCTCAGGAGTTAGGCCAGGCAAGTGACTGTCTATTCACGATCAATACGCGCTTCCGTTTTGAGAACAACACTGCCCTTCAACCTCATTTCTTCTGGATACTGTCTTCTCAGTTTCTGGAGAGAATCAAGCAGCATATAGCCTAAGCTTACTTCAGTGATAATAAAAAAAAGATGAGGAAAAACAGAATGTTCTACAATCACATAAAAACCATTGTTATTGTGGAATTGGTAGCTTTATCATTAATTCCCGTTTTTTATTATTTGCATCTACCCTATCTCATACATTTACTCGCGGGAACTCATGCGGTGCAGGCTATGATGGTTTACCTGATAGTAAAAAATATGGCTGCTCAGATACAGCAAATGGATGAGGTCACTGACGTGTTGGTCAGGGGTAGTATTATTGAAAGCAAGATTCCTTTTACAGGGGCAGCCAGAAATGTAATGATGAAACTTCAAAAAGTTTCGGCTAAAATTGGAGAAGCTACTGAAGTAATTGAAAAAATAGGCAGTAAGCAGCAAGTGGCGATGCTGGAAACAGAGTTTGTGCATCTTGATACAAAAGACGCTTTGGGACAAGCGCTACTTAGCATGAGGGATAAGATGCAAGCTTATCAAAATGAAGAAAAAAAGAGAAATTGGAGTGCTGAAGGGCAGGCAAACTTTGCAGGTATCTTAAGAGACAATACTGACGATCTGGATAAATTTGCTCATCAGGTAGTTAGATTTTTGGTCAAATATCTAAAATGTAACCAGGGGAGCTTTTTCATACAGCAGGAGGATACAGAAAATGAAAGCTATCTGGAACTGATAGCCTGTTATGCATATGATAAGAAAAAATATCAGGAGAAAAGAATAAAAATAGGTCAGGGCCTGGTAGGACAATGTGCTTTTGAGAAGCAAATCATATCTGTCACTGATTTACCACAAGATTATGTCAATATTACCTCAGGCTTAGGAGAAGCCACGCCAACGCATTTGGTGATTATGCCTTTGCTTGTCAATGGTGAGTTTCATGGAGTCGTTGAGCTGGCCTCATTCCAAAAACTGAAAGCGTATCAGCTGGAATTTCTGGAAAAAGCCGCAGAAAGCATTGCATCCACTTTAAACACGGTAAAAGTAACGCTACAAACTAAGCAACTGCTGGATAAGTCGCACGAACTTACCGCAGAACTACGTTCCAAAGAGCAGGAAACCCGTGAACATATCGGAGTGCTGATTGATGCCCAGCAAGGGATGCAGACTAAGCAAAGGGAGCTGGACTGGATATTCAAAGCGATAGATAATATACTGATTACCGCAACTTTTGAGCAGAGCGGAAGATTACTTACTGCTAATGAAAAATTAGTTGAATTTAGTGGTTCTGCTTTGAGCGAAATAATGGAGCAGGGTAGCGAATTGCTGATTTCAGAGAAGGAGGGAACTACTTTCTGGAAGGGTATTCAGCAGGGAGTAGTCAAGTCCGGAGATTTCAAGCTTATAAATCATAAAGGAGAAGAAAAGTGGATAAATGCCTCCTTTACCCCTATGCAGCTTGTAGAAGGACAGCCGGCAAAAGTGTTGATGCTGGGTACAGATATCACGGAGAAAAAACTCGTACTGGAAAAACTATCGTTGGTAGCCAACAATACCGATAATTCGGTCATCATCACGGATGATGAGGGCTTTATAGAGTTTGTCAATGATGGTTTTGTGAAACTGACCGGTTACGGCAAAGAGGAAGTGATCGGGCAAAAGCCAGGACACTTGCTACAGGGACCGCGTACTGATCAGGAAACCGTAAAGCGTATAGGGCAGAAGATAAAGCAAAAGATGCCTTTCTATGAAGAAATCCTGAATTACCGTAAAGATGGCAAAACCTACTGGATATCGCTGATGATCAATCCGGTAAAAAATGAGGAAGGAAGAGTTACCAAATACATTTCTATCCAAACTGATATCACCCAAATCAAAGAAGATACCCTTGACTATACGCATAAACTGGAGGCAATAAGCCGCTCCAATGCAGTGATTGAGTTTGATATGGAAGGCAATATACTGGAAGCAAACTCCATTTTTATGAGTGTAAGCGGGTATGAGCAGGAAGAGTTGGAAGGAAAACCTTATGATTATCTACTTCCGGAGAGTGAAAAAGACAAACCACAGGTACAGATGATGTGGGACAATTTGCGAGAGGGAACGTTCTTCTCCGGAGAGTTTATTCAAAAAAGCAAACAGGGCAGAGACTTATGGCTGAGCGGTACTTTTAACCCCATCTTTGACCTGGAAAACAAGCTACAGAAGATTTTGATGTTTGCCCAGTTCACTACACATGAAAAAGAAAAACAAAATGAGCTGAGTAGCATATTGAACGCGCTTAACAGTTCAGTCATGACGCTGGAGATGGATGGCAAAGGGACATTGAAAAAAGGAAATACCTTATTCCTTCAAAGCTTCGGTTTAAAACGCTCTGAAGTTGCCCGGAAGCACATCAGTGACATTATAAACAACCCTGAAATCCTACCTGAAGTACTGAAGCAGCTTAAAAGTGATGGCGCTGTAAAGCATAAACTTGGCTTTGTCACCAAAACAGAGGAAGCAAAAGTGTATCAGGCAACTTTCAATGTCATTCAAAATTTAGAAAATCAAATACACAGGGTGATGATGGTACTCAGTGAGTGCTGATTCATCAGATACAATCATTATCATATAACCTTATTTCAATGCTAGCGGAAGCCACAATTACCGATGAAGAATTAAACTCTCTCACGCATGCGATTTTGAGACGATATGGCATTGACTTTACTTGTTACGAACCTATCTCTCTCAAGAGAAGGGTGATCCGGGCAGTCAATGTTTTAAAACTGGAGACAGTGCACAACCTATGGATCAAGTTGCTGAGAGATCGTAATTTTATTTACCAGTTCATAGATGAGTTATCGGTAGGGCTTACTTCCATGTTTCGTGATCCCAAACTGTGGCAGGCCCTGAAGAAAGATGCCATACGTGCAATTCCGCAAAAAAATAATCTTAAAATATGGCATGCCGGCTGCTCCAGTGGCGAAGAAGTTTTTAGTATGGGGATTGTGCTGAAGGAAATGGGCATACAATCAAAGGTGAGTGCTTTTGCTTCTGATATGAGCGAAGCAGCGCTCTGTCAGGCGCAGAAAGGTGCCTATCATATACTGAAGCTTGCTGAATACGAGCGAAACTATCAAAAGTTCAATGAGAAAGGAGCTTTCAGACAATATTACAGCATAGAGGACAATGAAGGAGTGATGAACTCATCACTTATCAAACATGTAGATTTTGGTGTGCAAAACCTGATCACTGACCCGGTCAGAGATCAGTATGATATTATATTCTGTCGTAATGTGATGATTTACTTTGATCAGGCTGCCAAAATCAAACTTTTGGATCAGTTTCACCAGCACCTGAACCCGGGAGGCTTATTGATTATTGGCTTTTACGATGCATTGGTTCCTTTGATGGATAAAGATCGTTTTCACTATCTGAACCTGGAGGCCAAGATTTTTCAGAAGGCCTGAGGGATACTGAGTGTAAGCGTTTCCAGGAAAAGTTGTGTTCAGCTTTTAAACTACCTCCCGACCTTAAGAAAGAGGCAAAATAGCTGGGGTACTTTTATGTAGAACAACTAATATTTTTATAAAAGAGCAATACTATGGAAAAGTTATCTTATCTCAAGCTACAGAAGCTTATCGGAAACTTATCCTTATTGTTGGAGGCTTACCAAAGGAATAATAATACGGCGATACAGGCAATAGCCACGATTGATTCCATAAAAGCAAACTCTAACATCAAGCTATAGCTATGCACTGCCTAAGCCATACGAACTCCTGTTATTAAGTTAGGCGAGAGGAAGAAGTAGCTTCTATTCCCTGCGTTAGATTTTCACTCATGTACTAAATTTCCATTAATAAAAATTCTTTATCAAGTGGGCGAATCATATTACTTTATAGTTTTTGCAGTATGATTGATCTATAGATTTTAAGCCTCTCATTTCTGTTTGGGCTCATACTGAGATTATGCTGTTGAGGAGAAAACTCTGGTTGTGATAATTTTTTACCAGGTAAGCAATTATAAGCAAACCTCAAGCTTATATAAAGCCAGGTACTCATTAATTTTTCTTCGTCGTACATTCTAAACCTTTAATCGTATTAGTGATAAATTTTGATAATTTTAAAAAGGAACAGATTTTTTGATTATACTTTGATAATTCACTAACATTAGAGGTAAGTAAATGGTATGATGTAAAAGTTTATGGATCTTAATGAAGCATATTGTTGGAAACAATTTCTTGAAGGAGATCAGTCTGCTTTTGAACGTATCTATTTTCAATTTGTCAATGCTTTGTATGATTATGGGCTTAGAATTTCTAAAAACGAATCACTGGTAGAAGACTGTCTTCAGGATTTATTCAGTGATTTGTGGGAGAAAAGAAATGTGCTAAGTCAGGTCAATTCCGTTAAAGCTTATCTTTTTGTAGCAATGAAAAGAAGGGTTCTGAGAAAACTTACTTCTGAGAATATCCGGTCTTTTCAGCATTTGGACGAATTTACTGCGCATGTATCTCCTTTCTTGCCCACCCTTGATGAGGAGGAAGATGAAGAAATGATTGCCGGTTTGAAAAAGGCTTTTTTGCAACTCAGCGATAAGCAGCTTGAAGTAATCTACCTTAGATATTATAATCACCTCAGCTACGAAGAAGTTGCAGAAATCATGGAGGTGCAGGTGAAGGCAGTATATAAACTTATGGGAAGAGCTATCAAAACACTCAAAAGTACACTGGATAAGCCTATGCATACCGCTAATCTACTTGTCATTTTAGCAACAATGTTCTAATAATATTGACAATTATCTCATTAAATCCAGCTTTTATTAAATCATGTGTAATTATTGATTTTTTTCATTTTTACATGGGGTAAAAAAAGGACCTAAGGTATCTTTTCTATAAATGCCTAACTATGGAAAAGCCTTCTTTTTGGTCCTATGTAGATTATCAGGTAGAGGATTTTTTGGTAGATGAGAATTTTCAGCAATGGGTACAGGAGGCAGATGCCGCCTCGGAAGAATATTGGCAGCAGTTTTTGCAAAGGTACCCTCAAAAGAAGGAGCAGGTAGAGCAAGCCCGCATACTAGCCTCTAGTATCAGGTACCATCCTCAAAAGTTAAGTGCTGAAAGGCAAAGAGAAATACTACACAATGCATATGCCGGTACCGACAAAAAAACTATTTCACTACCTAACAGGAAGCCAATCAGTTTTTCTTACCGGGCTGCAGCGGCGGCGGTTGTCCTTTTATTTATTTCCGGTATCGCATATTGGTTCGCTCTGGATAATATACAGGTTTATCAGACGGCGGCCCGGGAAAATAAGACCATCATACTAGCGGATGGCAGTGAGGTCACGCTCAATGCGAATACTAAGATCAGTGTACTGATAGACGAAGAAGCTGACCAGGCCCGTCAGGTGTGGCTGGATGGTGAAGCTTTTTTTGAAGTAAAGCGCCTCAGTACTGATCAGTATGAAAATCGCCCTAAATCAAGAAACTTTATTGTTCATACTTCAAATTTTGATATTGAAGTATTGGGGACTTCCTTCAATGTATCCAGCAGACTACAAAAGAGCGAGATACTTCTGAAGACCGGTAAAGTGAAAGTAGAAAGTAAGCAGATCAACAAAACTCAGGTATTGCAGCCCGGTGATATGTTGTCGCTGGCCCAGCAAGAAAACAGTTTTATGCTCAGGAAAGAACCGGGAGAGGCCGAACTGGCCTGGAGGGAAAACTTCTTTATATTTGAAAATACTCCTCTAAAAGAAGTTGCTGAGGCAATAGAAAACTATTATGGCCTGGAAGTACAGATTATGAACGAAGCTGTTGAAGGCAGACAGTTTACCGCCAAATTGTCCCGCAACAACCTTCCTGTACTTTTGGAAGCAATAGAAGAATCATTTCAGGTAGAAGTAGTCAGAAAGGAGAGTGCAATCCAAATTAACTAAGATACTCAAAAGAAAGCGTCGGCAGCCTGCCCGCCAGCATACCACCGACGACTTTACATGTTTCACTTTAACATATATTTAATATGCTACTCAAAACTACAAAAAAGAAGAGAGTAATGTTAGTGTCATTGCTTTTTATGTTTGTTCTTAATCCCTTGTACGCACAGCATTTTGCTTCAGCAGAACGCAGTGAGGTACAGTCTTTTCAACCCAGTCAGGTAGAGAGTAAGTCCTTGCAACATTACCTGATGGATCTGGAAAAGGAGTTTGAAATACAATTTGCCTATGATAGCGAGTTGGTAAAGGATAAGAAAGTGAGCCTCGATTCTGATAAAGGACAAAAGCTAGAATTTTTGCTCAACCAGGCCTTAGAGCCTAATGCCCTGCAATACAAAAAAATAGGGGAAAAGCTGTACGTTATTCAGCAAAAGGAACAAAATGAAATCAAAAAAATCAATACCAAGTCCGACAGAAGGGAAGGCAAAACCGAAACACTTGCCTTGCTTAATTCTTTGTCAATATCACCCATTGGAAATCTGGCACAGACCATAAGGGGTAAAGTAACAGACGGAGAAAATGGCGAACCCCTACCCGGAGTCAATGTCCTGGCCAAAGGAACTACTATAGGGACCGTTACCGATATCAGCGGTAATTATCAGCTTACTGTGGATGATGAGGTAAGTACCCTGGTTTTTTCTTCTATTGGTTATGTTACGGAAGAAGTAAGCATCAATGGTCAAAATATTATTAACCTGGAATTACTACCCGACATACAGTCACTTTCAGAAGTGGTAGTAGTAGGTTATGGTACGCAGCAGAAAAAGGATGTGACAGGTTCCATTGCCTCCGTCAAACTGGAAGATGTAAAAAACATGGCAGTAGCCAGCCCTGACGCTTTACTACAGGGCAAAGCTGCCGGAGTGCAGGTAGTGCAGAATTCAGGAACTCCCGGAGGCGAAGTTTTTGTGCGCGTAAGAGGTACTGCCTCTTTGCTGGGCGAAACCCGCCCCTTGTTTGTCATTGATGGAGTGCCCATGAATAACAGTACAGCGGTATCTGCTGGTGGGCAGCGTAACTCTACCCTGGCCGACATCAATCCCAACGATATTGAGTCTATGGAAATTTTAAAAGATGCTGCGGCTACTGCCATTTACGGTGCACGCGGCTCAAATGGCGTAATCCTGATCACCACCAAACGGGGTAAAGAAGGCAAGGCCAGGATCAACTTTGATGCTTATACCGGGGTGCAGAGCATCTGGAGAGATTTTGACCTGCTGAATGGAAGTCAGTTTGTAAACTTACTAGAAGAAAGCCTTACCAACCGTAATCCTGATCTGTTGAATAACCCACCTTATAATGAACTGGAAATTACGGGAGTTAACAGCAATTACCAGGATGAGGTATTCAGAACAGCACCCATCTCAAACTATTCTTTGTCGGTATCAGGTGGCAATGAGAAGATGCAGTCTTATGTATCCCTGGGCTACTTCAATCAGCAGGGTACCATTATCGGTCAGGAGTTTGAACGTTTCTCTGCCAGGCTTAACCTGGACTATCAGGCTACCGATCGGTTGAAAATAGGAACCAGTACCACTTTGAGTAATACTTTGCAAAAAAGAGTACAGAATGATTTCAGCGGCTTGTCAGTTTTGGGTAATGCGCTGATTCGTAACCCTAATCTGCCGGTATATAATACAGATGGCACCTATTCGGTAGATCCGTTGCGCACAGAAAACCCGGTACAATTGGCCAATGAGATCACTTTTGAAGGAAATCAGCGCAGGTTGATCACCAACTTTTACGGAGAATACCAGATTCTGGATGGTCTTACTTTCCGTAGCGTGCTAGGGGTGGATTACAATGACGAAAGACAAAACCGCTACATTCCCAGCTTTATCCTGAGCAGGACCGGGATAGCAGAGGCCCGGGCAGACTTACTGGATGAGCAGACCATCGTCAACGACAATACGCTGAACTACAGCAAAACTTTTGGTGCCCACAATGTGTCGGTGCTGGCGGGTATAGGTTTTCAGAGGTCAACATTCAATATTTTAAGAACCGGAGGACAGCAGGCAGGCTCTGATATCATCAAAACGGTAGGAGCCATTGCAGATCCCTTTATACCTTCACAGGATATTACCGGCTGGGGAATTATGTCGTACTTCGGAAGAGCTAATTACAGCTTTCAGGATAAATATTTGATTGAAGGTAGTTTCAGAGTAGATGGTTCTTCAAGGTTTGGTGCCAACCGACGATACGGTGTATTCCCTGGTTTGTCGGTAGGTTGGAGACTTTCTGAAGAAAATTTCCTGAGTGAGGTTTCTGCCATTACTGACCTAAAAATACGGGCTGGCATAGGGGTAACCGGTAACCAGGATGGTATTGGAAACTTTGCTTCCCGTGCTTTGTACTCTGTTGGCAGAAATTATGATGGTAATCCTGGCATAGGACAGGCCAATATTCCCAACGAAGATTTAGGTTGGGAATCAACAACTACGACCAATATAGGGATAGATTTGGCGCTCTTCAACGGAAGGGTCAGTACTACTGCAGAAGCTTATGTTAAGACCACCTCTGACCTGATCTTTTCCCGTAACCTGCCCTGGACCTCAGGTTTCTGGAGTATCGGTAATGCTAATATCGGAGAGATGGAAAACCGAGGACTTGAACTTGCCTTTACCACCCGCAATACTACCGGAGAATTTAAATGGACTACTGATTTTAACATTTCTTTCAATCGGGTAAAAATCACTGATTTACCCGAAAACGGGGAAGCGGGTTCAGATTATATTTTTAAACTGCCTGATGCTTATGGGGTGGAAGGGGCTTACAGCATCTACCGGATAGGTGCGCCCGTAGGCTCATTCTTTGGCTATGTTTATGACGGAGTTTTTGCCAGTGACACAGATGTTCCGGAAGGTCTTTTTGAAAGAGGCGTAAGAGGAGGAGATGCTAACTTCCAGGATTTGAATGAAGATGGTGTATATGACAGGCAGAATGACCGTGCTATCATCGGCAATGCCCTGCCTCAGCATATTGGAGGTTTTACCAATACCTTTGCATACAAAGGAGTGGAGTTGAGTGTGCTGTTCAACTGGTCGTATGGCAACGATATGTACAATATGACAAGGGCTGTGCTCACCGCCATGAGCGAAGACTATAACCAGTCAACTGATGTGCTGCAACGTTGGCAACAGCAGGGAGATGTTACGGATATGCCTAAGGCTATTTATGGTAGTTCTTCGGTCAGTGGTGCAGCTCCTACTGATGCATCTTCCCGTTATATAGAAGATGGTTCTTTCCTGAGGATGAGGAATGCGACCCTGGCCTATAATTTCCCTTCCGAGTTACTGCAAAGAATCAATATAGCCTCAGCCAGGATTTACTTCTCTGGTCAGAACCTGTTGACTTTTACCAACTACTCTGGTCTTGATCCGGAAAATCAGAACCAGGGCACGGGTACACCCTCTCTGGGAGTGGATTACCTTACTCAGCCCCAGCCCAGAATTTATATGTTTGGGATCAATATTGGTATCTAAACTTTCAGATCGGCCCATAATTGAGAAAAAATAAAAGCTGAAAATCATGAAGAAAATATTCATACTAACTTTATCAGTTCTCCTCGGTTTGTCCACTTCCTGTGATAGTGTACTGGAGGTAGAGCCCGTAAGCCAGATACTGGCAGAAAATTTTTATAGTGATGCTGATGGTGCAGAAGCAGCGTTGATGAATGCCTATGACTGGGTGCAAAACCCTGTCACCCAAAACTTTATCATCGTACCAGGCATTGTGTCTGATGAAGCTATCATGACCCGTGGCGGTAACTTTACCCGCCACCACAATTTTGTACCTACACCGGTGCAGGGCAATGTGGGGGATATGTGGAGAAATATGTACTTTGGTGTACAGGCCTGTAATGATGTGTTGGAAAATGTACCTACCATTGATGATCCGGCATTGAACGCTGATCAGGTGATGGGCGAAGCCTACTTCCTCAGAGGTATGGTGTTTTTCTACCTTACTCGACTATATGGAAAAATTCCGCTCATCACGGAGGCCAGCAAATCAGCCAACCAGGATTTTAATGTACCCAGAAATGAGGTAAATGAAGTGTTTGAGCAGATCATCTCCGACCTGACTACCGCCGAAGATTTGCTAGGAGCTGAATCTCAAAACAGGGCCAGAGCTTCCAAAGGAGCTGCCAGGGCCATGCTGGCCAAAGTCTACCTGTACAGAAACGCTCCCGGTGATCTGGAACTGGCGCTGGCCGAAACCGAAGAAGTGATGGCTGATAATCAGTACCAGCTTGTAGCCGGTACTGACTATGCCAGCCTGTTTACTGTAGGTCAGCAGAACACTTCGGAAACTATTTTTGAGCTCTCTTACCGTCCTAACACTTCTGTAGAAAACCAGAATTTGGATAGAGAGACTGTTCCTTTTCCCAACAATGACCCACGGATGGCTCCTACTGAAAAGATCATAGAGGCCTTTAACCAGAATCCTGAAGATTTGAGGCTTCCGGTCAGCCTGGATACCATCAGCGGCAGAACATACATCAGAAAGTACCAGAACGCTCCAGCAGATGATGTAGCTCGTGGCACACAGGCCAGTAATGTCATTATACTGCGTTTGGCCGATGTGATCCTGATGCGGGCGGAGATACTGAACGAACTGGGACGAACCGGAGAGGCTATTCCTTTTCTCAACCAGATCAGGGAGAGAGCGGGTATTGGTCCAACAGATGCGGTAAACCAGGATGAAGTTAGACTAGCGATTGAAAATGAACGTTTCCTGGAACTGGCTTTTGAAGGGCAGCGCTGGTTTGACCTTATCCGTACCAATCGTGTGGTGGAAGTGATAGGTGAACGTCTGTTTGACTCCGACAGAATACTGTGGCCAGTACCCGGTAGAGATATTGATCTCAATCCCAATCTACTGCCCCAAAACCCAAGTTATTAATGATGATTGTTGTAGAGTAGTCAGAAGGCTTTGGGAAACTTCCCTTAAGCCTTCTCTTCAATCGTTGACGGGCAGTCTATAAAATTTGGAATAGAAAAAACGTATATTCACACTAAGGCAATACAACAAATTTTCAGGTTAATACATACTTTATGCGTTCATTCAAAATAGTAAAGACAATTATCCTCGTTCTTTTTCTAATCATGGTTTCACTTCCTTCGCTGCAAGCTCAGCAATACCTGGATTATCAACTGCGTTTGGAGCCGGTATGGTCCAGAGTAGCCGATGCCATGGGTGAAATTGGTTCGGTAGAAAGTGCTGAGTTTTCACCGGATGGCAAACATATCATCAGTGGTACCAAGTACGATAATTCCGTCATCATGTGGCGCACTTCAGATGGTACCGAACTCTGGCGAAAATACGCTAAGCAGGAAGTAGAAAGGGTTGGCTGGTCGGCCGATGGGCAGTATGTAGCTGCTGCCAGTGAGGATTTTCTGGTCACAGTGTACGATGCCCAAACTGGTAAGGTGGAGCATGAGCTTCAGCATTCTCAAGGTATTGACGGACTCACCTGGTCCAATCAGGGTAGCCTGCTGGTCACCGGAGAAGAGAAAAGTGGAGAAGCCGCCAACGAAGTCAAAGGAATGATACGGGTTTTTGATATGCCTGCGGGAAAGGAAATCAAAACCATAGATTTTGGTAATACGGTTAATGAGTTGTTCTTCTCCCAGGATGATCAGTATCTGCTGGCCGTGGGACACGGAGCGGTAAAGGTATACAAAGTCGCCGACTGGTCGCTACAGCAGACCTTGAAACCTGATTATTTCACCATTTTCACTAGCGGAGGCTTCTCACCCGATGCCCAACATGTGATTGCGGTAGGGCAGGGCGGAACTTCCCGGGGTAATACCTACCTCTGGGAATGGGAGAGTGGTAAGCTGGTGAAAATGTTTAACCACACCGGAAAAAAGATAGAATCCATCGCCTGGCACCCCAGCGGAGATTACATCGCCCACGCCGGTCACGATCCTTACATTTACATTTATCGGCTGGGAGATATTTTAGCACATGGCAATGACGAAATACCCATCGCCCATCGTGTCTGGGCCAGCGACCATGCAGAGTTTATTGATTTCAATGCGGATGGCAGCTTTCTGGTCAGCGCTCACCAGAACGGACTCATGAAGCTCTGGGTGTGGATGGGAGAAGATGCCGGCCTCAATTCCCGTCGCCATCAGATGATCAAAGAGGTCCAGGACAAAGCTCAGACAAACAGTAATGAGTAGCTTTTAGGAAGAAATAAATATGTTGTAAGTAATAAAAATATGCCTGTAAAAAAACTAGCTTGCATACATATTTATTCAAGAAAATTTATGAAAAAAAACATCCTGTGGGTAGCTATACTTTTTAGTATCGCAGCTTGCAAAGAAGAGGAGATTGTATCCGAAGTTCCTGAACCTGAAGAAGCAGCGCCCGTCTGGCAGCTTCATGAAAGTTTTTTGTATGACCTCAAGACACAGTACAATAGCTACGTTCATGAAGATAAACTCTACTTTTTGGGAAATGAAATTATTTCGCAGGTTCAAATAAGAGATTCTGTTGAAGAAAGTGAGCATTTTCTGTTGGGGAAGTATGATCAGTATCACCGTATGCCCATTGGACCCAGACTTACACTAACTGCTAATGAGGAAAGGCTGATTTTTAAACCCAACAGAAACCCAGTGCGTGGAGGTTCAGGTTTTTACATGCGTATGCAGGGTGTTGACCCTTCGTTTGTTGATTTTTCTTTTCCTAACTTCTGGAGAAGTGAATGTATGGTGATCAATTCCCGAAATGAATGTTTGATTCCGTATAGCTATCAAATTAATGACACTCTGAATGGAAGTAAAGTACTTTTGGTAACTCCTAATATCTGGAACCCTAGCCCGGATGATGACTTTATTGATACCTTGCAAACAGTTCAGCATGTAGTATCTCAATACGAAACGCGCATAGATGGTTTGTATGTGTTTGACGATAACTTCTATATCACTGAGCGCGATGGAACGCGGATGCTTGATGCCTCTGGAACGCTAAAATTTGTCATTTCAGCTACCTTCCAAAAGATGTTTAAGATAGATGACGAGCTTTATGGTTTATCGTTCGGGAATCTGTATTCTTCAAGTGATGGAATAAACTGGCTCTTGAGAGGACAGTTGGATGATGGGTTTTCTAGTATTATTGAGTTTAGTGTATTTAGAGTTGTTGACGGAAAAACTATTGGAAGCTACTTCAGTCAGATTTATCACTTGGAGATTGAAGGAAATTCTGTAAATGTAACAGAACTGTCCAACGAAGGATTGGAAGGAAACAGAATTACTTCTTTCTCCAAGTTTCACGATAAAATGTACATTACCACCTTGTCAGGTGTTTTTACTAAAAATTACGAAGACTTCTGGATGGTCAAAGAAAATGAAGAAGAAGAAAATGTAAATTGACCTAAGGATACTGGACAGTTTTTGTGCTTAAAACAAAATACATGAACAGGAGATCATTTCTTACTAAATCCACTGCTTCCGCAGCTTTTATGGGAGGCTTGTCATCCGCTTCTGCTTTTTCTGAGAAAAGTAAGGCAAAAGATAAGTTTTCCGATATCAAAATCACAGACGTCAAAGTCTACCAGTTTGAAGAGGGAAAGGATAAGGCGGTTTTTGTGAAAGTAGAAACGGATGAGGGTACGGCGGGCTGGGGTGAATGTAGCCCCAACTTTTCTCCTGTCATCAGAGAACTGGTCAGTGTAAGCCTCAAACCCCTGCTCATTGGTAAGGACCCGCTGGCGACCGAGCCGCTTTGGGAGGATATGCTCTACATCAATCATGACCTGGGAGCGGGTGGAGCCCTCACCTACGGTATAGCCGGGGTAGATTGCGCCCTCTGGGACCTCAAAGGTAAACTGCTGGGCGTGCCGGCCTACCAGTTGCTGGGGGGTAAGTTCATAGACAAAGTGCTGGCCTACGGCAGCTTTAGCACCCGGGGAGGTACGATGAGCATAGACGATGCGGTGCAGCAGGCTGAAAAACTGGCCGAAAGAGGTTTTAAAGTAATCAAGCTTCGCATGCAGATTCGGGAAAATAACCTGAATCCTGAACCTGACCGGACGGTGGCCTATTACAAAGCACTCAAGCAGGCTTTGGGCAATGACATAGAACTTTTTGTAGATCCCAATGAAGGCTACACTGCTTACCGGGCAATTCAGATTGGCAAGGTTCTGCAGAACGAATTCGGGATGAAATATTACGAAGCGCCCTGCCCGGAGGAAGCACACAGCGAAACCCGGCAGGTAGTGGAAGCGCTGGATATGGCCCTGATGACCGGTGAAAAAGCCTACAATCGCTGGATGTTTCGTGACCTGATACTGAATGCAAATCCGGATATGCTCAATCCCGATGTCGCCAAGGCAGGCGGTATCAGTGAGTTTATGAAAATTGCTGCTTTGGCCGGTGTTTTTCATAAGCAGATTGTGGCGCATAATACCAAACCTACCCTGGCTACCGCCGCTACACTGCATGCGCTGGCTTCCATTCCCAACTGTGGGCCCTTTGTAGAGTACATTGACCGGGATATGTTTCCTACCGTCATCTCGGTTTTTGACGAAGATGTGCGCTTTGAAGAAGGCTATCTGCATCTGCCGGAAGCTCCGGGTTTGGGTTTAGCCATGAATGAAAAACGATTGCAAAAAGCTTTCAATACCTGATAGTAATATAAATCTCAGGGAAAATGATGAAAAAGTGAGTATTGATTTCAGACAAATTTTCAACCTAAAACAACTTTTGGGAAGCTTTTTACAGCTTATCCTCATTAGCTGCATTACCCTCACAGCACAGGCAGACCCTATTAATCCTGATCTTTCTGCTTACAAAGCACAAGATGGACTTATCGCTAAAGTTGAGGGAGAAATGCTGCTGATCAGCTGGGAAGGAGAAGATGAAACCGAACTGCAATTAAAATTTGCTATCAATGAAGGCGTGCCAAGCATTGATGAGCTGTTAATTCGTCCGTCGGGTGGAGCGTGGAGACTACTTGCCACCAATGTCACGCCTGAGTTTAGTGTGGTTTCAGGCGTAAGGCGTGTTACGCAGCAGCAGACTGAGCCGCTGGAGGAATTGGGGGTTGAGCTTAGCGCTGAGAAACTGAACGAGATCAAATGGGATGCTTTCTGGGATGCACCACTTTATATTGAAGATGAGCCTCCGCCTACCCATAAGTCATCTATTCCTGCGGCAGAACCTTTTGCCAACCACTTAGGGATGCCGAGGAAGCCAGAGGAAATCAACCGGTCTACGGCTACTTTCCAGGCTAATGGCTGTGAAGTGCGTACCAATGGTGCGCGATTGGAAATCATCTTCCCCGGAGTAACAGTGGGCATTTTTTCCGGTCATTTACAATATGATATTTACAAAGGCTCTAACCTGATTCGGCAGATGGTGCTTGCACAAACGGATCATCCATCGGCAGCTTTTAAGTATGATGCTGGTTTAAAGGGATTGCCTCTTCA
Organism: Catalinimonas locisalis; assembly: GCF_038039535.1. Lineage (NCBI taxonomy): Bacteria > Pseudomonadati > Bacteroidota > Cytophagia > Cytophagales > Catalimonadaceae > Catalinimonas > Catalinimonas locisalis. Next base: position 16,027 of record NZ_JBBPHP010000036.1, read on the forward strand.
GCAGTCAGCCCGTGTAGTGTGGCGTGACCTCGCTCGGCACTGGCAGGAATATCATTTTGGAGGGCCTGCTAATGAGCAGCCAGTAGTCTTGAAAAGTAGTAATCGTGTAGTCGCAGCTGAGATGTCAGGTGGGGCTATCGCAGCTTTTCCTCCGCCCCACAGCTTTTACTGGGCACGGGAATCGGAACAGAATCTGGGCTACAGCTGGTATCGTAAGGACGATGACGAAACTTTCTCTTTCGGAATGCGGCAGGCAGAACTGGAAGAAGACCCTGAGTTTTATCATAATTTTGCGCTCTACAATGCCCGGCCGGGCACCTGGCAGCGTATGCCTGTCTTCTTTTATATCAGTCCCGAATCGGGAGAGCAAGCGATAGAAGCTGCCTTACGCTTTACCCACGGTGACCGCTTTAAGCCGCTTCCTGGTTACAAAGTGATGGGGCATCACTATCATGTGGGGATGGTAAAGCGGCTCAATGAACGAGGCGGTTTTGACCATCGTCTCAATGATGTGGAGACAATGAAGTCCATTGGTGTGAATATTTATGGCGTGATAGATGGTGCGCGTGGTCCGGGCCGACATGATCGGGGAGAACTATTTCTGAAAGACCTGGCCAACTACTACGAAGCAGCGCGGAGGCAGTCCGACAAAGATTTTCTCCTCATGCCCAATGATGAGAACAGCACCGGAGGTCGTCCGCCTTTCCTGGGTGGGCATTACGATCTGCTGATTTCCAAACCTCTGTACTGGCGACCGCAGCGACAGCCCAATCAGCCGGTCATAGATCAGCACCCGGAATATGGCACAGTCTATAACATTGGCTCGCCCTCCGACATGATGCAAATGAGCGAGCATGCCAATGTGTTGCTTTCTATGCCGCATCCCCGTTCCAAAGGTTCTACCGGGTATCCTGATGCTATCAAAGATGAGCCGCACTTTCTGCACAGAAACTACTTTGGTCTGGGTTATCGCTGGGGCATGGGCATAGACGCTTCGGCGATCCGCCTGGGAGAGTTTCGCTTTCTCAAACTTTGGAATGAAACGAACAACTGGATGGCTGCTCGTGGGCTTCCTCCAAAATTTGCATTGGCCATTTCCGAAGCACGTTCTGATTACAGCGATCAGGGTAAGCCTCCCTATTTTGATGCTTACGGGATGTCACCGGTCAACTACCTCAAAATTGACAGTGTGCCCAGGGTGGATGATATGAGTTCTATCATTAATGCGCTGAAGCAGGGAGAATATTTTGTAACTTCAGGAGAAGTACTAATTCCTTACTATAGAGTACAGGGTATGGGAGAGCTGCGAACAATTGTGGCAGAAGTGGAGTGGACCTTTCCTCTGGACTTTGTGGAAGTGGTGTGGGGAGATGGTGAAAAAACCGAACGGCAGATCATCTCCACTCCAGATCTACCGGCTTTTGGCAGCAAGCGTTTTGAGATTCCCTTTGATGCCAGTGATAAAAAGTGGGTACGTTTTGCCGCCTGGGATGTAGCTACCAATGGAGCCATGGTGCAGCCTATTAGTTTGATAGAAGCCGATAAATCTTCAGATCGTAATGAATGAGTATTTTATGATTTCAATACCTATAATAGTGCAAATACCCTAGAAGCGAACTGGAAAAAATAAATTGAAGAATTAGGGTTAACCTTAATAGTTACCAGTTCTGCTCAAAATCTTAGTTTTATCAGTCGCGCATTTGGAACTTCATTACGATAGAGTAAAAAAGAATGCTTCAACCACCTAAAAAAATAGTAGTGATCATGAATAAACAGCAGAATCGACGTCATTTTCTTAAATCAGCCGCTGTAAGCACGCTTGGGTCAGCAGTCATCTTTGGAGCCTCCCCCCCAGCTTATGGTGCTCCTACCAATGATTATGAAGAGCTGGACAAAATTCTTGCTGAGCCGGTGCTCAAAAAAGAGCTCTTCAGCAGTCCGGTGGTCATTGAAAAACTGGAACTGCTGCGGCTGGAGGATAACTTTATCTGTAGAGTAACTTCTACCGATGGTGCTGAAGGCATTGCGGTAAGCAACAATTTCCAAATGATTTATTTGTACCCGATTTTTCAGCTTCGACTACAGCCTTTTTTCATCGGTAAAGACGCACGCGACTGGGAACAATTGCTGGACGAAGTATATGTGTACAAGAGCAATTACAAGCTGCAAAATCTGGCACTCTGGGTTCCTCTGGCTACCATTGAGTTTGCTGTGCTGGATATGCTGGGCAAAATTGCCGGTAAATCTATGGGAGAGTTGATAGGTGATATTCACCATCCGGAGATTGCTGTCTATCAGGCGAATAATTACCGGGGGAAATCAGCCGAGGAATCTATCCGGCTTATCCAGAAAGAGGTAGAAGAAACGCAGGCCAAAGCCCTGAAGTTTAAAGTAGGTGGACGGATGAGCAATAATGCAGATTACCCTCCTGGCAGGACCGAGAAGCTCATCCCGCTGGTGCGCAAAACCTTCGGCGATGAGATGACCATCTACGCCGATTCCAACGGCTCTTATACGCCCGATGAAGCCATCCGTATTGGAAAGCTGATGGAGGAATACAAATATGACTTTTACGAAGAACCCGTACCTTTTGACTGGTATGAAGAGACCAAACAGGTAGCCGATGCGCTGACTGTCCCGATTGCGGGAGGAGAGCAGGAACCCAGCATGCACAGCTTTCGCTGGCTCATTCAAAATGATGCACTGGATATCGTGCAGCCCGATATCTTCTACTTCGGCGGAATGATACGCTCCATGAAGGTTGCTCGCATGGCAGCTGCCAGAAACAAGGTCTGCACCCCGCATATTTCTGGCTCCGGGCTGGGCTATCTGTACATGATGCATTTTGTGTCGGCAGTACCCAATGCCGGGCCTTATCATGAGTTTAAAGGTTTTAACAATGAGTTGCCCCTGGATTCTCCCACCTCTAGTCTGACGAGTAAGGGAGGAGTGGTAAAGGTACCCACTGGGCCGGGACTGGGTGTTACCATTGATCCGGCTTACATAGAAGACCATAAGCCAGTACAAGCTTAACAAATGACTTAATCACTACACATTACCTAAATAATCAGCAATATGAAGTTTATTTTTTTGCTCATCCTAAGTGTTTCTTTGCTCCAGACCGGCTACGCTCAGGAGGAAAAGAACCTGATCTATAATAGCGAGGCACCCGATGTTTTTCCGCTCTGGCACAGAGTAGCAGATTTTTCAACAAAATTAAGAGCAGTAGAAGCGGCAGAGCTGTCCCCTGATGGAAGGCTGGCCGTGTCAGGCTCAAAGTTCGGCTATAAAGTGATGCTCTGGCGCACAGCAGATGGTTCGCTGGTGTGGGAAAATGAACATGAATCTGAGGTAGAATGTGTGGTCTTCTCTCCTGACGGCAAAAGAGTAGCCAGCGGTGGAGAAGATTTTTATGTGCGCATCTGGGATGTGGAAAGTGGTAAGCAACTGGCTGCCTGGGAGCACGATAGTGGCCTGGATGGCATCACCTGGTCGCATGATAGCAAACTGATCGCTACCGGCTCAGAAGCGGGAGACGCCTGGCTCTGGGATGGCGATACCTATGAAATGCTGGCTAAGATCAAGGCAGGCTCTACCATCAACTCTCTGGATTTTACGAAAGATGACAGCCGCTTGGTAGTGGCCGGAAACATACAGACGCCTGATCCTGAGACCGGAAAAACCCACTACGCAGGTTTCGTTTCCCTGATTGATGTGCAGGAAAGAAAGGTGATTCGTCAGTATGAAGGACATGAAGCTTCGGTAAAATCAGTACGTATTTCAGATGATGAACAGTTCATCGCTACCGGCAGCTTTGACAGCACAGCCAGAGTGTTTAATTTCCGAAGCGGAGCATTATTACAGACCTTCAAAAGACCATTACGGGTAGAGGCCATCGCTTTTACGCCTGACGGACAATATCTGGCCATTGGTAGCCAGGAGCCGCAGATTACCTTCATCCGCATGAGCGATTATAAGAAAGTATTTGAATTGCCCTGCCCCAGAGTTGAGTACCTGGATTTTTCTGATGATGGGAGACTTTTGCTCACCTCCCATGAGGACAGTGGCTTGCTTTCCCTGTACATGATGCTCTCCAACTCAGGCCGAACAGGTGTGTATCAGAGAATTGCCAATGACCAGCTGAAAAACAGAGACCTGCAGGAATAATCTATAGTTACGTGTGGAGAATCAGAAGAGTATTTCAAAATATTTTGACAAATAACATCTATGAAAGCCATCATTCCAGTTCTGTTGCTTTTATCTCATCTGTCCCTTGCTCAGGAAAGGCAGTACAGTATTAATAAAGAAGGATATCTTGTATTGGAGGCAGAAAACATGCCTCATAGCGAGCTGTGGAATTTTGTGGCCGTAGAAAAAGGAAAAAACTGTACTGGTACAGGTTATCTGAAATATGTGGGGCCTGTGACAGGAAGTGGACATGATCAGGAAACAGATACTGAGGGTAAGTTACAGGGAAATCCTGAAGACTGGCTGGTAATACCAGTAGAAGTAAAGGTGCCGGGAAGATATCGCATCAACTTACGTAATCATCATCTGGAAAAAGATGGGGACAACGATATTTGGGTGCATATTGTAGGCTGGCCTCCACCCATTAAGCGTGTAGGAGACCATGCAGTAGATTCCTTCCAATGGCTTACCTGGGGACCAGACTGGGTATATTGGGATATAGAGAAGCCGGGGCTGTATGAATTCTATGTAGCGGGTAGATCTCATGGTTTTGGCATAGACAGAATTGCCATATATAATGAAAAAGCACCTATTAGTGTTTTTCTAAGAGAGACAAAACCTGCCAACGAATAAAGGGCAAGCTAACTGAGCTGTGCTCATCTAGGTTTCAAGCACCTGTGCTTTTTTACTCCAAACATAGAATGCTTCATGCTAACCTTATACAGCAAATAAACACCTTATTATTTATGCTCAACAACTTGAGCTGATGCTCCGTAAATTTTACGGAGAAATTGAATCACAAGACCTCTATCTATCCTAATCTGGGCATAGGCTTGCTCAATTGATGGCCTCTACTTCTCAGTAATTCTTGAAAGGAAGCTAGTTTTCTGTCCAGCTGCTTTGCACATCCGGCTGAGCATCAGTCTCTCCACTAAGTTCAATCCCAAGCCCTGACTCTTTATTATCAATATTACTGCGTGTAATCGGCTCCCCTTTATCAGCCTGGTTTAGGCAGTAGTTCTCTGACACTTTTACCAATATGTTCTTTTAAAGAATATCTGTTAATTTCTGCCAATAGCTCATTGAACCATACAAAGTGTAGTTGAGTATTAATCATATCCAATGGGAGCAGTATCATAGATGGCTTACAATCAACCTGAGTCTACACATTGTGAAATTTTTTTAAAAAAGTATAATAGAGGTTGGTTTTGTAGAGAAAGTTAGATAGATACAAAGTGATATCTTTCCTATCTTTGTTACTATCAACATTATCGTGTAACTTTTTCATCTATGGATTTAAGCTTCGGAGTATGAATAATAAGCCACAGTCTTCTGGGCCTAAAAAACTTTTAGAAGAGAGTGAAGCCAGATATCAACTATTGATCAATAGCGTAAAAGATTACGCTATATTCATGTTAGACCCCCAGGGGTATATTTCCACCTGGAATGCTGGCGCTGAAAAGCTGAAAGGTTATAGCAAAGAGGAGATTATCCATCAGCATTTTTCAATATTCTATCCTACAGAAGCAGCTGCAGCTCAATATCCTGATTTTGAACTGGCCAAAGCTTTAGAAAATGGAAAGTTTGAAGACGAGGGATGGAGAATAAGAAAGGATGGAAGCCAATTCTGGGCGAATGTGACCATTGCTCCCATATATAATCATAAAAATCAGCATATAGGTTTTACAAAAATTACCAGGGATTTAAGTGAGCGCATTAAAAACGAAACGCTTATGAGGAAAAATAAAGAGTTGCATCAGGTAAATACTGACCTGGATAACTTTATTTATACCGCCTCACACGACCTCAAGGCTCCCATTACTAATCTGGAAGGGCTACTTTCCTTGGTAGAAAGAATTATATGTCCGAAGCTGAATGAGTCTGAAAAACAAATAATTGAGAAAATGGGCACTTCCTTATCAAGATTGCAGAGTACCATAGAAAGTCTTATTGAAGTGACTAAGGCACAGAAAAATCTGGAGGAAGTAAAGGAGGTAGTTTCTTTCAAAGAGGTGTTGGAAGAAGTAAAAGAAGAAATAAGCCCCTTAATTATGAGTTCTAATGCTATAATAAGTGATAATTTACAGGTGCAGGAACTGATATTTGCTAAAGCCAACCTGAGAAGTATCCTCTATAATCTGCTCAGCAATGCCGTCAAGTACCGCTCATCCGAAAGGCAAACTGAGGTAGAAGTGGCTACTTATAAAGAAAAAGGTCAAATTGTATTAAGTGTCCGGGACAATGGTCTTGGGCTTAGTGAAACTCAACAAGCAAAGCTTTTCACAATGTTTAAGCGTTTTCATAGAGACATAGAAGGGACGGGCATAGGCTTGTATATTGTCAAAAGAGTGATAGAAAACTATGGCGGGAAGATTCAGGTCAAAAGCAAGCTAAATGAAGGAACAGAGTTTAAGCTTTATTTTAACCTTTTTTAGCATAAAGAATCATTCCACCTTTTTCAGAATAAATTCTTTTTGAAAAATCTATGCCCCAATACTATTTATACTCCAGACACCACTGAAAATGGCCTTCCAGGATTTTTTCTTTTTCTTGTCTTACAAAATCCAGATATGCACGGGCGACCGGAGAGAGTTTCTTGCCTTTTAGCCAGACCAGTCGCCATTTGGTTTTGATAGGTAATCCTTTGGCAGGCAAAATATGAATTTGCTTATTTTCCAGCTCATTATGAATACCGATGAGTGGCACGATAGAATAGCCCAAACCCGCAATTACTGCCTGTTTTACCGCCTCGTTAGAGGTGAGTTCCATTCTTCTCCTACGATTACCCTGGTGAGTGCTAAAATATATTTCCATAGCCATTCTGGTGGCTGAGCCTTCTTCCCGGTAGATCAGAGGTTTGTTTTCCTGCTTTTTAGGCTGGTTGCCTACCAGGTATAGCTTGTTCTCAAGCAGCAGTTCTTCCTCAATGTGCAGATTATCTGGCAATACCGAAACTAAGGCAAAGTCGGTTTCATTATTTTTAAGGCTTTCCACTACCTTGGTTTTATTGGTTACATCCAACACCAGATCAATACCGGAGTGCTGCTCTAAGAAACCTGATAAAAAATAAGGGATTACATACTTGCCGGTGGAGGCAGAAGATATGGATAAGCGTCCGGTCATAATACCCTGATACGCCTCTGTTTTATAATTAATTGTATATAACTCCTGGATAACTCTCTCGGCAATAGAAGCAATTTCATGCCCAAACTCAGTGATATGTAATTGTCGGCCAATTACTTCGGTCAGCGGAATCTTAAACTGATCCTGAAAATTTTTAAGCTGTATGGAAACCGCGGGCTGAGTCATGTATAACTCCTCGGCAGCCTTGGTAATACTCCGGGTCTGAACTACTTTCAAAAATATCTGAAGTTGATGAATAGTATAATTCATAAAAATAGTTTATAAGTCTAGCTGCAAAGTTAAATAAAATTATATGATTTTATTTCCTTTATAAATAGCAGATTTCAAACCTCAATGAAATAACACAAAGAAGCATAAATATGAGATGAAAAGCATTTCGGTAGAGCTCCTAGCTTATCCTCAGGAAAAACAGAACAAAGCTTAAAGGACAAGATACTGAATGTGGTAAGGACGAATGTGTTTCCTGTTAAGAAAATAGTCTGGAGAAATTTAAAGAAATGATCAAAGTCTTTTTGACAAAATGTCCGGGCCCAGCACTCCGGTAATTCAAAGATAGTTTGTGCTGATAGTGATGGACTAGCGGAAAAATGAATTATTCCTTTCCTGATTCAATATTTGTTCAACTCATCATAGCCATATGATCACCCTTAGCTGTCAGACTAACAGGTGGCGCTAAACTATACTGTTGATGCACATAAAGAGAGGATAATATGAATGAATATTATGACTGTGGGGAAAAATAGCGATATGTAAACCCTCTGATAAGTTACAGAAAACTGCATCAGCACGCACCTAAGGGGTTAATCAGAATAAAATATAAAATTATTTTATGAAATACATTAAAAACATAAATGAAAATATATGATAATAAATTATAACCTTTGCAGAGTACAACAAACAAACAGATACTATGCAAAAAACAGCAAAACAAGTTGAAGAAATTAACACAGTAGGCAAATTGGGAATTATGCCCGACAAGCTGAGGCAAATTCTATACGTGATTACAGGTTTTACTTTGCTTGGATCCTGGATCTTATTGTCTGCACTAAATGGCAGCATATTATTGAAAGAAGTTGTGGCATCTGTCATCATCATCGTTTGCCTGCTTCTTTTGAAAGCGATTAGACCAGGGTATGAACAAGATAGAAACCGGTTGGAACAAATTATTATTCAATAAATGGTATCACGCTTAGAACTATAGCTATGAATTCGTTTGAACAACTACAGACAACAAAATTTATGATTGGAGTCTACAATCCACTACTAGCAGCAGATATGGTTTCGTCTATCATTGATGCTCACATCAATTTTTACAAGCTGCAATTTCTATCCCAGTGGGAATCGGATCACTCAACCAGTACTGAGGACCGTGACAAAAAAATAGGGGAGCTTAAAGAGAAAAAGAAGCAATTGAGATCATTAATTGAACAATCAAAAGAAGAGGGAGGCAACATAAGCCTGGAAGGGATATTTGAAATAAAATTGATGAGGTAGCAGTCTGTTTTTATCACAAAATTTTACAAACGCTAAAAAAAGATATTCTCATTTTAATTGAAACAAAGTATGTCGGTAAACTTTCTTACCCTGATTATAATATTATCACCTCTGGCCTTCACTGCTACGGCGATAGCTTCTTGGTTTCAACCGGGTGGCAAGCCCTATGTTGTAAAAAAGCTAAGCCTGGCTTCTGCCGTATTTACCATATTTATTGCCGCGTTCAGCGGCTTTTTAGTTTTTAAGCATGGCATGTTACAAAGCCCTACCTTTGGTTATGCTGAAATAGGTCTGGCGATCAGACTGGACCCTTTGAGTGTACTCATGCTGTGTATGATCGCTTTATTAGGTTTTGTAGTACTCAAGTTCAGCATGAACTACCTGGACGGAGACCAGCGGCAGGGTATCTTCCTGGGACGGTTGTCTGCCACCATCGCTTCAGTACAGTTGCTCGTGCTCTCAGCCAATTTAGGGTTATTGTTAATCTCCTGGGTTTTGACGAGCCTTTGCCTGCACCGACTTTTGGTATTTTATCCCGAGCGCCCCAGAGCCGTGATTGCTGCCCGCAAAAAATTTATCATGGCCCGGTTGGGAGATGCCTGCTTGCTGGGAGCAGTTATTCTGCTCTATAATCAGTTTGGAACGGGAGACCTGGAAACGATCTTCCAGGGAATAAAAAATGTTTCTGCCTCCACTAGCAATTCTACCAGCTTGGAAACGACAGCCGTATTATTAGCCTTAGCAGCTATTCTAAAATCAGCCCAGTTTCCTACCCATGGCTGGTTGGTAGAAGTCATGGAAACACCCACCCCGGTTTCTGCTCTCCTGCATGCCGGGTTACTGAATGCCGGACCATTCCTGATAACGCGTATGGCTTTTGTGATGAGCGGGGTAACCTATGCTCCGCTGGTGCTCATTGCCTTCGGAGGCTTTACCGGACTTTTTGCTTCAGTAGCTTTTCTTACTCAACCTTCAGTAAAAACCGCTCTTGGGTATTCAAGTGTGGCCCATATGGGTTTTATGCTGATGGTATGCGGACTGGGGGTTTATCCAGCAGCTATGTTGCACCTGGTCGCCCACTCATTTTACAAAGCCCATGCCTTTCTCTCTTCAGGTAGTGTCATTGAAGTGGTGCGCGCTTCCAAAGTAACCTTGCCCAAGAGGCTAGGTAGCCCGTTTCGTGTAGCGATAAGTATTTTGCTGGCTTTTGCCATCTACCTGAGTTTTTCTCTGCTGTGGGGTATTGACCCGGTAGAAGAACTAGCGCTGCTGGCAACCGGACTTATCATAGTGATGGGCTTGTCTCAGATGCTTGCACCGGCTCTGGACTCTACCAGTTATTTCAGTAGTATGCTACGTACCTGTCTGCTGGCTATTGCGGTAGCTACTGCCTTCTTCTCGCTGGAAAGCGGCACCCATTATCTGTTGCAGTCACAATTGCCCGGCCTGACACAAGCAGGTGTGTTAACCAGTCTTTTTATTGGAATAGTTTTACTTACCTATGGAGCGGCAGTGCTGGCGCAAATGCTCGCGCCTGCTCTACCTGCCAGTGCTTTTTGGCACAAGATGAGTATCCATTTTCGTAATGGCTTGTACGTTAATGCCTGCTTGGACCGTCTGGTAGGAGCCCTAAAAATACCACCCACCAGGCAAAGTATCAGGCACTATGCAAAACAAGAGTCCCTTACTCAGAAAGCGTTATTGAACAGTGAAGAAGAGTACAGCGAAGCAGTTGTATTGGAAAGACTGTAAAAAATTCTGGTTTAAATACTTCTGAAAACTAAAGACAATGACAAAAAATCATAATCATGCAGATGGTCAGCCAGATGCTTTGGTAGAAATCTTACGGAAAGCCTGTAAAAAGATTGCTCCGGTGTGGCCGCTGGAAAATTTTGTGGCAGTTAACCCTTACCTGGGGCTCGCTGACCTGCCATTTGAGCAGGCAGCAGAGAAGCTGGCCAAAGTTGGAAATGTGGAGATGACACTACCCATTTCATTCTACCTGCAAGCTTTTCATGCTGGTAAGATCAAAAAAGCAGATATCGCAACTGCACTTTCTAATAAAGGGTACGGTGAGGAAAAAATTGAAAAATTAATCAGAAGCGTAAAGCGAATAGATCAAGAAAGCGAAAATATACATCCCATGGCGCCATCCCTGACGGATGTGGCTACAGCGTTAACCGGACGCGACTGGAACCGCTTTCTTACCGACCGTATCACTTCCTGGGCCGGTGCTTACTTTGACGAAGGACAAGCCTCCTGGATAAGCGCTAACCAAAACGAAGGTATCTTTACCGCCTGGCACAGTGAGGCGCAGATAGACCGCACACCCGAAGTATTAGGGCTCTCCGGCTTTCGGAAGATGATAAAGAAGTTACCCGAACAGCCTCTTGATGCTGCCTGGTATTCACTAACACAACTAGACATACCTGAAGAATCTTTGGACCTCTACCTGCACCGCTTACTTATGCGGGTGGGGGGATGGTCAGCCTATGTTGCCCGTATTGACTGGGATAATGAGTTGTATGGTGATCAGGATGGCGCCCTGATACAATTTCTCTGCATACTCATCTGCTGGGAGGCTTGCTTATATCAGTGCCTGAAGAGTCCTGAACTCCAGATAAGCTGGCAAAAAGCGCTTGAGGAACTCTCTGTGCTGAATTTTAAAACTGAGCCAAGCCCTCAACTGGCGCAGAAATTACTCCTTCAGGAAGCCTATGATCTGGCAGGTCAGCGCGCCATAATTGAACAGTTTAAAGCTAAAACCAATACTGCCGAGGGTTTTGCCCAAAACCCCAAAGTACAGGCTATTTTCTGTATTGATGTACGCTCAGAAGTTTTTCGCAGACATCTGGAAATGGTAGCGCCCGAGGTAAATACCTTAGGCTTTGCCGGCTTCTTCGCTTTTCCGGTCAAGTATATACCCATCGGGCATGAGCATGGACAGGCACAATGCCCGGTGTTGTTGCCTACCGGGCCTGTGGTGAAGGAAGAGATTCCCAATCAGTCGCAACATGCCTCTGCAGTCAAGAGCCGCCAGCTCAAGCATCAGGTAGACAAGGCCTGGAAATCATTTAAAATGGGAGCGATATCCTGCTTTAGCTTTGTAGGACCAGTCGGGTTGGCATACCTGCCAAAACTATTTACTGATACTTTCGGACTTACCCGGCCGGTGCCACATCCTAACCGGGAAGGAATAAAGTCATCTGTTTATCAGCACAAAAGCGTCAGCCTGGAAGTTGAAAAGCATGGACATGAAGTGACAGGAATACCCTTGGAAGAACAGGTCAAGTTGGCCAAATCTGCTTTGCAAGCCATGTCGCTGACTGACGGTTTCGCCCGCTTGGTGCTGATCGTAGGTCATGGCTCCAGCACAGTAAATAATCCCTATGCCACCGGGCTGGATTGTGGGGCTTGTGGAGGCCATACCGGAGAAGCTAATGCTCGGGTAGCAGCGACAGTGCTGAATAATGAAGTGGTAAGAGAGCATCTCAAAAAAGATGGGATTATGATACCTGAAGATACATTTTTTCTTGCCTGCCAGCACGATACCACTACAGATGAAGTAAGCCTTTTCAATGCGGATGAAACCCCCGCCAGTCATCAGGAAGAGCTTGCTGATTTGAAACGGTGGCTTCAGCAGGCCGGGCAATCGGCACGGAGAGAGCGGGCTTTACGCTTGCAGATAGAGCAAAGTAAGCAAGTAGATGCAGCTGTCATCGCCAGAAGCAAAGACTGGGCCCAGGTACGTCCGGAATGGGGACTGGCCGGCTGCTCAGCTTTTGTAGTAGCTCCCCGTGGTAGAACACAAGGGTTAGACCTTAAAGGGAGGTCCTTCCTGCATTCATATGATTGGAAAAAAGATCATGGATTTAAGGTATTAGAACTGATTATGACCGCTCCCATGGTAGTAACGAGTTGGATCAGCCTACAGTATTATGCCTCTACTGTAGACAATCTACATTACGGTTCGGGAAACAAAACTCTGCACAATATAACCGGAGGCATTGGCGTGTTGGAAGGTTATGCCGGTGATCTGCGGGTGGGGCTGCCCTGGCAATCGGTGCATGACGGAAAACAATACCAGCATGAACCCTTAAAGCTGAATGTGATCATTGAAGCTCCTTTAGAAGCCATGAATAATGTCCTGGAAAAATATCCTTCGGTCCGTAATCTGTGTGATAACAGTTGGTTGCACCTGCTTGCTATGGATGAAGATGGTAAGGTATCACACCGTTATGCAGGTGATCTGCAATGGGAGGTTTTGGAATTGGCCCCGGTAGCTTAGACTTTTTCTGAAGAGAAGAATAGATACATGAACGTTTTCGGGAAGTAGAATAAGAATGTTTGCCAAGCATCAAAAGCAGGAGAGGATCATACCTCTCCTACTGTAAATTATTGACTTGATTTTTTCGCCTTAGGCTTTACAAAATATTTGCGTATCAGCGCTATGATCTTTTCAATAAGTGCTCCTAAAATCAGGCCACCGACAGCACATACAAAAGCCTTCACAATCCAGGGAAGGGTGGGCACATCAGGGACAGCATGCACCAAACTTTCCAGCCCATGATGCAAAAAAGGTATTCCGTGAACAATGATTTCGGCCCCAACCCATAACATCGCTATGGTTCCAATATAGCTGAGAATTTTTAAAAAAAGTGGCATGAACTTTACAATACCCCGTCCGATCGTTCTGATGCTGTTGGGATGCTTATCTTTTGCCATATGTATCCCTAAGTCATCAGCTTTTACAATTAAACCCACAAAGCCGTATACAGCAAGGGTAATAAGCAGAGCGATTGCTGCCAATACAATGATCTGGGTAGTTAGAGTTTTTTCCGCTACAGTAGCATATGTAATAGCCATAATTTCAGCAGATAGTATCAAATCTGTTCGTACTGCACTTTCAACTCTTAGCTTTTCCAACTCCTCTGGGGAGATTGCTTTTAGGTCATCATTAGCTTGATCGTGTGTTGTGCCCTTGTGAGATTTGCTAAATACGGAATGAACCTTCTCATAGCCCTCAAAACACAGATAAGCACCGCCCAGCATCAATATAGGTTGTATAAGCCAGGGCACAAAGAAGCCAAGAATAAGGGCGGCCGGGCCTAAAATAAGCAACTTGTTGATAAGCGATTTCTTAGCAATCTGAAAAATGATGGTAAGTTCTCGTGAGGGATCAAGTCCCACCACATATTTGGGAGTGACAGCGGCATCGTCAATGACAACACCAGATACCTTACCGGTAGATTTTGCTACCTGGGTGGGCACATCATCAAGACTAGCAGCACTAGCTTTTACCAGAGCAGCCACATCATCCAATAGAGCGAAAAGACCTGAAGCCATTATTTATTCATGAAGTTAAAAAGATGACACATATTCTTGATGCACATAGTAGTTCGTTTAAGCACAGCTTCCAAAGTTAATGCAAAAAGGTAATATGATAACAATGATGATTCAACTTCATCATGGAAGGAGTAATAAATAAAGTCTAAGGAAAACATCTTCTCACACAATAGCAGCTACACATAAACTATGCTGACAGGATCCATATAGTCAAAGTTGTTCCACTCTGATACTTCTCTGACCTTCAGGGTTCAGGGTCAAACTTCTTGATCGCATCACGCATGACCTGCTGGGTAACCCTTTCGGCAGTTAAATCTCTCTTTGGTGTGTAGTAATTGGATATCTTAGGATACTCGGAAGAGCGGATAAGAGCATCATAGTGAAAGGTCAATGCCTGCACCGGGGTAGCAATACGTCTTTACCCCTGTGTCTCTGGGCAGCATACCGGTTTTTAGTGGATTACCCATTACATCTATGACAGTATGTCTGGAATTCTGTGTCAGGTAGGCAATATTGCCCTCTGTAAGGATGTCAAAGTCACTGATGCGATACATCAGTACGATAGATGATACCATACTACCTCCCCCTCAGCATTGATAGCCAGTAACACTTCTGAAGTTTTTGCTCATGGAGTTGGTTTGGGGATTAAAAGGAGTGCTGGGTCGGAGATTTATAAGCGTATAATCTCCGGCCATATTATCCGCCTGTGATTTAGTAAACTCAATTTTTGGAAAATCAAGCGCACCTTCGGGTAAAGGTGTTGAAAGCCGATCATATCTTCGTAGTTATAGGTCTTTTGCTGTTCGTCTTAAAAATTAGACTTATAGCATAGTCTGTATAGAGATTCAATAAAATCAGGGAAACCCCCGGTCTTTCTTGCTAAAGGAAAATATATCACACCGTTCATCCCGAGTCCTGTGCCGAAAGGACAAGTCAAAAAATTAATGTATTTAAAAAAAAATGCTATCTTTTAGCAGCTTAGAATTTGCTATTTGTTACAACAACCATTTGAAGTTCTGATGAAGAACTGGATGTAAGTTAATAGGATTATTAATGAGAATATTACTGCCCTTAAACACTAATCTACTCGTCATCATATCTTTTATTATTAGTTTAAGCTGTTGTACACCGGGTATGAATGTATCGGAAGATGAAAAAAGTCCTGGAAAAGACCGGCTTGACAACTACACGGATTGGGGGATTTACAGAGGAGACAAAAAATCTAACCAGTACGCTGATCTTGGTCAGATACATGCTGCTAACGTTCATAGACTGGCGCCAGTCTGGGAGTACCATACCGGTGATGCCGGTGAAGGCACTTCCATGTACAGTAACCCCATCATTGTGGATGGTACCATGTACTTCTCAACGCCTTCTTTGAATGCTGTTGCGCTGAATGCCGCTAGCGGTCAGGAGATCTGGGTATTTGAGTCTTCCCAATACAATAAGGAGCAGAAAGTACTTCAGGGAAGGAACCGGGGAGTAACTTACTGGGAAGGCGAAGAAGGTAAAAGAATTTTTCATTTTGTTAAAGACCGAGTGTATGCTATTGATGCCACTTCAGGTGAACTTATTGAATCTTTTGGTGAAGGAGGTCATATCAACCTGCACAAAAACTTAGGCATAGAAGAAAACAAAGCCTATGTGGAGGTCACCACCCCGGGTATCATTCATAAAAATTTATTGATCATGGGTTCCAAGGTTTCCGAAGATTATGACTCTTCTCCTGGTCATGTACGGGCTTACAATACGGTAAGCGGAGAACTGGAATGGATTTTTCATACCATTCCTCAGAAGGGAGAGTTTGGATACAATACCTGGGAATGGATAGAGGGAGAAACCAATGGCGGAGCTAACCCCTGGGGTGGGTTCTCGGTAGATGAGCAAAGAGGATGGGTGTTTTTCGCCACGGGTTCTCCGGCCAATGATTTTTACGGTGGATTCCGAAAAGGAAGTAACCTGTTTGGAAATTGTGTCATAGCCCTGGATGCTGCTACAGGAGAGCGCAAGTGGCATTACCAGACCGTACATCATGATATTTATGACTATGATAACCCACCTGCCCCTATCCTGGTGACGCTTCAGCTTGATGGAAAGCCCAAAGATGCCGTGGTCCAGATGACAAAGATGGGGCTTACTTTTGTGCTGGATCGTGAAACGGGCGATCCATTGTTTCCCGTAGAAGAGCGACCTATTCCTGTTTCAGATGTGCCAGGCGAGGAATCGTGGGTTACGCAGCCTTTTCCAACAATACCACCGCCTCTGGTACGGCAGACGTTAACCAGGGCTGACCTGAGCCATGTCACGCCAGAATCCCGCGCCTATGCCCTGGAGCAGGCCAATAAATATGATTTAGGAGGTATTTACACGCCTCCATCCTTGAAAGGTACTATCTCACTGCCCGGACACCAGGGAGGAGTAGAATGGGGTGGAGGAGCGTACGATCCTTTTTTAAACAGATTGTATGTGAATAGCAATGAAGTGCCCAGTATCAACCGACTTCTTGCTGTTGACGGAAATTTATCCGGAAGGGATCTGACACCTCTACAGTTGGGACAGACACTATACCAGAAAAATTGCAGCGTTTGCCACGGCGCCGATAGGAAAGGAAACCCACCAGTTTATCCAACACTTCTTGGTTTAGAAACTAGTGATGAAGAAATACACACCCTCATCAGTCAGGGAAAAAACCTGATGCCTGCATTTAGCCAACTGTCCGGTGAAGAAGTAGACGCCCTGGTGCTTTTCCTGAAAAGTGATAGCACTGCTGCTACGTTTGCAGAGGGTACACATGGTGAACAAGCTGACACAGCAGCCAAACGTAGATATGTCATTGATGGGTACAGGTACCTCCGTGACCCTTATGGTGCACCAGCAATCACACCGCCCTGGGGTACCCTACAGGCGATTGATCTTAACAAAGGTAAAATTTTATGGAAAGTACCACTAGGTGAGTACCCTGAACTGGCAGCCAAAGGAATCAGGAATACAGGTACTACAAATTTTGGCGGTCCGATAAGCACTGCGGGTGGTGTGATCTTCATTGCGGCTACTGCCGATGAGAAGATAAGGGCTTTTGAAACCCATACGGGCGAGGTACTTTGGGAGTACCAGCTCCCTGCCGGTGGTTATGCCATCCCCAGTACCTATATGCTGGAGGGGAAGCAGTATCTCGTAATCACCGCTGGTGGAGGAGGTAAAAACGCTACCAAGTCGGGTGATGCTGTCATCGTGTTTGCTCTACTTGAAGAATCCAATGAAGAAAAACCAGTGGAAGGAGAATCGGAATGGATTGAGTTATTTGATGGGAAATCCCTGGAGGGATGGGTGCATCTGAATGGCTATCACGAATATTTTGTGGAAGATGGAGCTATTGTAGGCAGAACTGTAGAAGGAAGCAATAATTCATTCCTTTGCTCCAAACAGGAATTCGGGGATTTTGAGTTGGTCTTAGAAGTTATGGTGGATAGCATCACCAATTCGGGCATTCAGTTCAGGTCCTCTGCCAAGCCTGTCAAACATGGCGATCATTACAACGAAAGCGCAGGCAGGGTGTATGGCCCGCAGGCAGAAATCCGCATCAATCACGGAGATGCCTTGCTGACTTCCGAGGGATACTCACCTACTACTGGTGTGTTGTATGGAGAAGCTCTGGGTACAGGCTGGCTGTCATCGGAGGAGCTATTGAAAAATGGACATACTCACTATAAAAGCAATGCATGGAATGAACTCAGAATTCTGGCGCAGGGACCTCGCATACAAACCTGGGTCAATGGACATCCCGTAGAAGATTTGACAAATGAAGAGGTTTATAAAACCCACCCCAAGGGTTTTATCGGACTTCAGGTGCATGGCATAGATGGGGAAGGACCGTTTGAAATGAAATTCAGGAACATAAAAATACGTCCTATCTACCAGTAGTAATGTGAGAAAGGGGTGTTTTGTAGAAATTGCTAGACAAAAATATAATAAGCATAGACCTAATATACATGAATCAGCAACTCCTGTTTTTGAGGTAAAAAAAATAGGTTGTTATTTAGAGTGTATGATAGGTTTTATTTCTATAGTTTATCATCAAATTAATTGCTGATAAATGGTTTTCTATGTCTTATGAAGCCGGTCGCCGGGTGATTGTTTACCACAGTCTTTACAGAGAAAGTTTTGTCTACCACTCGCTTTCTTCCCATTGCTCGGCGATCCGATTTTCAATACTTTATCACTAAAGCAGTGAAAGCATTTGAGTTGGATTGCGATTTCGCAAATAACTATTAACGCTGCCTTCACAGCTCTTTATACATTATCATACACTCTTCACCACTACCCAACCTTATATTTTGACCGGATAACTCTGGAGCTTTGGACTACTGAGGCCGCCAAACTGCCTACCAACGGGCGATTAAGGAATTTCCGCACAGCGAATGACCCGCAACTCGTTACGCTTTACTACCAATCTTGTCCCGTCCCAATCCGGTCACTACCGACGGGCACGCCGATATGGTACAATTGGATAATGGCGACTGGTGGACAGTGTTTCTGGCCTGTCGCCCCTACGAAGACAATTATTTTAACATTGGCAGGGAAACGTTTTTGACTCCTGTGAAATGGGAAGATGGCTGGCCGATCATCAATCCGGATTATGAGGAAGTACAATATGCTTATCCTACTCCGATGGGCAATGCCGTGGATACCACGCTTTTTCCCTTCAATGGCAATTTCACTTTTCAGGATGAGTTTGATGATGATTTGCTTGGCCTCAACTACCTGCTCCTGCGTACCCCCAGCGAGCAGTGGTACGAATTTACAGATAGAACGCTTAGCATGCAGTTGCGTCCTGAGACGGCCTCCGGTTTGTCCAACCCCAGCTTTGTGGGGCATCGTCAGCAGCACCATACCAGCAGTGTGCCAACCACCTTGGATTTCCAGCCGGAAAACGAAAATGAAAAGGCGGGTTTGTTAGTTTTCCAAAGTGAAACCCATCACTATTTTCTTGCAAAATCTATGAAAGACGGACAAGTGGTACTTCAGTTGCTTAAGTCATTAGAAGATGGACACACTGAACTGGCCAGTCAGCCGGTGTCGGGAGAACAGCTTCAGCTTAAGATCACTTTTGACGGAGCCGACTATGGTTTTCAGTATGCCGAAACCGAGGGCGACTGGCAGGTGCTACAGGAGAAAGTGGACGGCAAATTTCTGAGCACAGAAGTAGCGGGCGGTTTTGTAGGCACCATGCTGGCTGTGTATGCGACTTCTTCGGGTTCGGATTCAGAGAATACAGCATCTTCTGAGTGATTCCGTTACGAAGGCAACGATCTGGTACTGAGCAGCAGGTAAAACTACATGATAAGTAAGAATATATAGGCATATCGCTTTTCTGCTACTTTTCAGTTTTATTGCTCCCCTTGCTTTGGCTCAGGCAAGCAATCCGGTCATCCATGCCGATGTACCTGACATGTCAATGGTGCGGGTGGGGGATACTTATTACATGAGCAGCACCACCATGCACATGAGTCCGGGAGTACCTATCATAAAATCCACAGACCTATCAATTGGAAACTGGTCAACTACGCCTATGACTATCCATCCCTTAGTCTATAGACCAATGTAATCCTGATGTTTACCAGACTAATCTATCAATTCCAGAAGTTTATCTTTTTTACAAAAAAAAGATAAAAATAATTGTATTTTACTTGATCAAAAACAGCAATCTAATTCAAATCTATGTAGTTACTGGTATCAAAGAATATAAGACTTTACTCACAACATCTGCTGCATGAACAACAAAAAAATACGAACAACAACCTTTACTGTAATCGCTCTTTCATTTCTAGTCCTTAGTGTAAGCTGCAATACTGAATCGGCTACTGAAACAATTACTTCAGATCATACCACCTGGAGCCACTATGCTGGCAGCCCTGATCAGTCAAAATATTTTGAAGCTACCCAAATCACCAAAGAAAATGTGAGTCAGCTGGAGGTGGCCTGGATGTATCCAACCCATGATGATCAGGGTTATTATTTTAGTCCCATCATCGTTGATACGACCATGTACGTGCTGGGGAAAAATTTCTCTCTGATTGCAGTCAATTTACTTACCGGAAAAGAAATCTGGATTCATGCCAACCTGAGAGGAATCAGCCGAAGAGGCATCAACTATTGGGAAAGCAAAGACAAAAACGATAAGCGTTTGCTCTTTACCATCAACAATACTTTGCAGGCCATTGATGCCGAAACCGGAAAATCCATCATGAGTTTTGGGGAAAACGGATACGTAGATCTGCGAGAAGGCTTAGATCGTGATCCTACCTCCATCCGAAGAGTGCAAGCCATGATGCCAGGAGTGATCTACGATACCTTGGTCATTTTAGGCTCTGCCCCGGGAGAAAGTTACTTTTCTCCTCCCGGCCATGTCCGGGCTTACCATGTGATGACAGGCAAACTGGAATGGACCTTTCATACGATTCCCCGTCCGGGAGAGTTTGGCTATGATACCTGGCCCAAAGATGCCTATAAGTATGTAGGCGGGGTAAATGTCTGGAGCGAGATTTCGGTAGACGAAGAACGAGGGATTGCTTACTTGCCATTGGGATCTCCAACTTATGATTATTACGGAGCTGACCGTATAGGAAGCAATTTGTTTGGCAATTCATTGGTAGCACTGAATGCTCGTACCGGAGAAAGGATATGGCATTTTCAAACGGTACATCATGATATCTGGGACTATGATCTTTCACCGGCGCCCCAATTTTTAACGGTAAACAGAGATGGTAAAACGATTGATGCGGTAGCCGTGGCCACTAAACATGGTTTTATGTTTGTCTTTGACAGAGAAACTGGCGAACCGCTCTTTCCTATTGAGGAAAAGCCTTTCCCTGCTAGTGAAATGCCCGGGGAAGAAGCCTGGCCTACCCAACCCATTTCTTCACTGCCCAGCTTTACCCGACATGAAGTCACCCCGGAAACGCTGAATCCTCATTTTCCTGACAGTATCAAACAAGAGTGGCTCAAAAGGCTGGAGTCAGCCAAATCAGGCTTGTATGTACCACCCTCCGACCAATATGAAACCGTGATGATGCCCGGAGCTTTAGGAGGTGCTAACTATGGCAACACTGCAGCTGATCCCAATAACGGAATGATGTATGTGATGACCCAGGAACATGCCTCCATTTATAAGCTGAATAAGGTAGGGCCACCCAAAGTTGATCTTTCGGAAAATGAAATCAGCAGAGCGAAATCATTGTATACTTCTACCTGCAGGACTTGTCATGGTGAAAACCGTGAAGGCGGGGCTGGCCCCTCCCTGGTCAATATGGGGGAGTATATTTTCTATAATGAGTTTAAGAGTATTGTAAACAATGGCCGGGGACAGATGCCTGGCTTTACCCATATTGATGAAGGAACGCTCAAAGCCTTATTTCAGTATTTGGGTGGCAACCCCATCAGTTTCAGGTTTCCCGAAAGAACAGCAGAAGAGGTGATTCCCGAAGGTCCGGTGGTGGCTTCAGGTGGCGCTGAAATCCAGGCCGATGCCCAAAGAAATGCGCCCATGTCGGACTATCCCGAAGATACTGAGCACCCTGAAGATCGGTATACAACTGACTACGGGCTGGATTGGCCTGGAATGTTACCACCTCCCTGGTCTTCCATTCTGGCTTACGACCTGAACGAGGGTATTATTAAGTGGAGACAACCCATTGGTGAAGATTCTATGTATGTGCAGGGCGACAAGTCCAAAGGCGCACCTGGAGGCACTTTACGAAAAGGGCTGATCGTAACTTCTGCCGGACTTGTATTTACTACCGCCAAGGGCGGCAAACTCTACGCTTTTGATGCCGACAGCGGTGAGCTGTTGTGGGAAACCACGCTCAGCCATGAAACCAACGCCCAGCCCAGCATGTACACCCTGAACGGAAAGCAATACCTGGTGATCAATGCAACGGCTAACTTTATGCGGGATAGTTACGATCACTCCAAAAAGCCAGATGCGTTGCCCAGAGGATATGTTGTATATGCACTTCCTGACGACAATTAGATGGTTTGAATTAACTTTTGCACTCCGCCATTTTTCTTTTTACTATTACTCATGAAACCTACTAAACAACCTAACACTGATGAAACACTTGCTTGTACTATTTCTTTTAGCAAATACGGTATTTGCGTCAGCTCAGCCCCTTCAGGATCGTATTTCAGCCAATGATCCTACCAAATACCGAGACCTCTCTGCAGTACATGCCGGAGCAGGAACCATGGGCTTTACCCAGTTGATAGGACGTAACGATTTATCCACAAATTTTCTTTATCTCCACACGGGAGTGATCCATCCTAAGTCAGGTATCGGACATCATTTTCACCATACGATTGAGGAAATGTATGTCATCCTCAACGGTGAAGCCGAGTTTACAATCAATGGCCGTACTTCAAAAATCGCAGCACCGGCCGTGGTGCCCTGCAAAATGGGAGATGCTCACGCCATCTATAATGCATCCGATGAAGATATTCGCTGGCTTAACTTTGCGGTAAGCCAGAAAAAAGCACAGGGAGATGCTTTTGACCTGGGCGATGATCGGGTAGGTGCTGACATTGACCCTATTCCAGTCTTTGTATCAAATCGTTTGGAAAAAGAACAGCTCAAGGAAGCCCATCCCGCATACGTAGGCGATGGAGTAGTAGCACGCCGATTGGTTGGCCCCGAAGTATTCCGTACCGACTGGGACTATGTAGACCAACTGATGATTCCGGCAGGCAGTACGCTCAGCGCGCACCCTCTGGAAGGAGTAGAGGAAGTGTATTATGTCATTAATGGCAAAGGAAAGGTAAGTATGAATGATGAAGAGGCCAGTATAAAAGCTGATGATGCTTTTTATGCCATGCTGGGGGAAGAAATAAGCCTGTCCAGCGAAGGTGAAGACCTTGAACTGCTGGTGATTGGCATTACCCCTTCCAAGGAAAAAGGACTCAGCATAGCCAAGCCACTGGCCGAGCCCAAAGCGATGGTGTTGCAGATGGATTTTGTGGTAGACAAAGAAAACGCCAAAGCTTTTGAGAAAATGTACTACTCAGTGTATGTGCCAGCGATGACCGTGCAGGATGGGTATCTCAGTTCCAAACTTTTACGCCTCTTCCCTGAAGATCTTGCTACAGAAATAGAGGCAGAGCCGACTACCTACAATTATCAGATTCAGATCTCTTTTGATACGGAAGAAAACCGGCGCAAGTGGGTCGCTAGTGATCAGCATCAGATCGCCTGGCCCGCTGCTACTGCATTGGCTAAAGAGTATAAGTGGCGGGGCTACGATGTAATGGGGGATGATGAACAGAAATAAGTAATTATTAACAACCACTTTAAATGGCGGCTCCAAAAAGTTTCAATCCCTGGCTGATCATTCTGCTGATTTTTTTAGTGCCCATGCAGGCATTTAGCCAGGTCCCGGCAGGGGCAATACCAGCACCTACCAATATTAACCAAAACGCTTGCCCCTGCATATTTCCCGACGGGCGGGTTATGTTTAAAGTAGAGGCGCCTGAAGCAGATCATGTTCAGATTGATCTGGCAGGAAAAGTATACGATATGCAGAAAAATGAGGAGGGAATGTGGTCAGTCACCACCGATCCTCAGGAAGCGGGCTTTCATTACTACTCGCTGGTGATGGATGGTTACAAAGTAGCTGACCCTGCAAGTGAGTCTTTTTATGGCATGGGACGTATGGCAAGCGGTATTGATATCCCGGAAGAAGGTATTGACTTTTATTCGCAGCAAGACGTGCCCCATGGTGAAATCCGTTCTCGTTCGTATTTCTCCAATACCTCCAAAACCTGGCGAGATATCAATATTTATACCCCACCCGGCTATGATGAGCACCCTCAAAACAGCTATCCGGTCCTGTACATTCAGCACGGTGGTGGAGAGGACGAAAGGGGTTGGGCGGTTCAGGGAAAACTCAACATGATCCTGGATAACCTGATTGCGGAGGGTAAGGCTGTACCGATGATCGTGGCTATTCCGGATGGACATGTGAGCAAACCCGGAGTAGAAGCACAGGGATACAACGATGCAGCCATGGCAGTGTTCCGGGAGGAGCTTTTTGAGAATGTGATCCCATTGGTAGAAGAGCATTACCGCGTAAAATCCGGAGCTGAACACCGGGCACTCGCCGGTTTATCTATGGGAGGCGGACAGACATTTTACACCGGACTACGTAATCCGGACATGTTCAAGGGTGGACTGGGAATTTTTAGCACCGGCCTATTTGGCGGCATCAGGCGAGCAGAAGGAAGTGAATTTGATCCTGAAGACATAATACCCGGAATACTGACTCAAGCTCAGGCATTTAATGATAAGCTGGATGTATTGTACATATCCGTGGGGGAACAGGATCAGCGGATAGAAGCCACCAAAAAACTGATAGAGACTTTCCGGGAAAATGGACTGGCAGTAGAATTTGCTTCTTTTCCTGGCGGCCATGAGTGGCAGGTTTGGCGAAAATCTCTGCACGATTTTGCGCAGAAGCTTTTCAGGTAAGTATCACTTTAGGTAGCCAGGCGCTTAGCTGAGAGCAAGCTCAGGTTGGCGCCTGGACTCTTTTTTACTTACAGGTACTGCACAAAACCTTCCATCTTTGTTCTGATTTTATACACCTGGCTGTAGCTCACAATATACAGGGTCTTCATATCTTCATCTCCAAAACACAGGCTCACCGGAAAGGAAGGCAGATTGATCATACCTATATAATCGCCCTGATTATTAAAAATTTGTACTCCCAAGTAGGTACAGACATAGATATTGCCCATTTTGTCAATTGCCATCCCGTCGGCACTGGAGGAATGGGCTTTGCGGTCCAGTACATCTCCGGGAAGTAATAGCTTTGCGAACCGCCGACCATTGCTGATGGTTCCATCCTCGTTCACATCATACGCCCAGATAAAATTATCCTTTTCACTGCTTACCGGAAACCATGATTCATCATCGTAGCAATTATTGATATAGAGTGTCTTACCGTCCGGTGATAATAAAATTCCATTGGGCATGGCAAACTCATTGGGTTCTACAATCCGGATGATCTCACCTTGTGGCGGTATGTAATATACTGCCCGGCCGGGCTGAAACTTTTCCGTTTCCATGGTAAATTGCGGATCGGTGAAGTAAATGCCGCCTTCGGCATCGGTAATAATATCATTGGGTCCATCTATCGGTTTACCGTTATA
The DNA here is from genome assembly GCF_038039535.1 of Catalinimonas locisalis. NCBI lineage: Bacteria > Pseudomonadati > Bacteroidota > Cytophagia > Cytophagales > Catalimonadaceae > Catalinimonas > Catalinimonas locisalis. The sequence continues at coordinate 41,398 of NZ_JBBPHP010000036.1, forward strand.
ACTATCGGCAATCACCTTCACCACTTCTCCTTCAGTAGTCATCTCCAGGACCCGGTGGCCTATCATGTCGCACACCAGTAGATGACCGTTTTTATACGGATACAGGCCATTAGCCTGCATTTTTCCTTCTGTGATATTTCGGTAATCGCCGTTGGGATCTAGTTCTACAATAGAACTTTTCTTGGGATCAGCATTAAAATTCTGGTCAAAATACATGTTGGAAAAGTAAACCTTACCGTCCATCCATTTTGGTCCTTCAGCAAAATATAGTTCCGGCTCTGACTCCTTGCCATCTACCAGTAGCTCCACTTCAGCATCTTTGGGTATGATTTCATGATAGGCGGCCAGGGCTTCTTTTTCCTTTTCCAGATAATCGGTTCTGACCGGCCAGAAGATATCCAGCGCATCAGCGCCAAACTCACTAACCTTGGCTCCATGCACCATATTTTCCGGAATACGGACAATGTCCTCGGCTACCATGTTTATTTCCTCGTTAAGAATGGATTGAGTAAGTGCTCCGCGCATGATCAAGGTCATCTGTTCCTCAGGGTGTATATGAGTAGGCACCACAGAATCCGGCTCCATGCGGATAAAACTAAGCTGTGTACTTTTACCGGAAATCAGTCGGGCAAAATGACCCGGAGCAATTGGTGTATACTGTATATCATACAGATCATATACTCTATTGGGTTCTATATTGGGTTCCACAGTATTTTTTAGCTCGGCTACTTCATCAGGAAGGTCATTGATGCCTGCTTTTTTTAGATAATCCAACGACAATGGGCTGCTTACTTCCAGCAATTTAGCGCCCTCTTCACCGGCAATTACGGCATGTTGGCTACCTTTTTCCAGGTACACGAAGTCAGTCCGCGGTGTTCCGCTATGTGTTCCATCCGGTTCTTCTCTTTCCCGGGAAAGCAAGGTCACCTGCTCACCGTTGATCAACAGCTCTATACTTCCATCCATCACAAAAACAAAGCGATCGGTGGACAATACTGCTTCAGGAATTTCAGCATTGGGTGCCAGGCGAAGGATAGCTGCCATAGCCCCACTGCCCCAAAACAGGCGAGCGCTCACGCCCGGATAGAGTGCTGTACTATCCATCTGGTCCAGATTTTTCGTTTCTCCAGCCTCAGGATTTGATGCAATGGTATGAGAGGGCAGATCGGAAATCTCTCTTACAGCCAGCTTGTATTGACCAATGAGTTCCTCATTTTTCGCTTGCCATTCAGGTACAGAAGAAGTACATAAAGTCAGGGCTATCGAGAGCGTAATCAGTAGACTGCTGTTGATAAGCTTTTTCGTTGTTCTCCGAAGCATAGTTTCTGGTAGGTTGAAGTAAGGTGTTAAAATAATTATTTTATCTAATTATGCCATGTCTTCCAATCGTGAACACACTGACCATTGCCAAAAAAATATTATTCCTTAAATAAAGGTTCTCAGACTTCATTCTTTGAGTGTCAGTGAGCAGGCAAGTGAAGATGCAATACATTAAAACGAAGAAACATGATCCAATCCAACACCTGTGAAACACTGAGTCATTCTAAAGCTTGTTGGAAGATCAGATGAAAAATACACTATGATGAAGGCAGGAAAATATTTTTTTAGTTCATCTTTTTTTTGTTTTACTGACTTTCTCAATCAAAAGTGCTGAGTAGGGTAGCGTAAGATTTTTTATGCGAAAGCGTGAAGGAGAAAACTACAAAGTATAAGATCATTGAAGTAGAACCTCTGTTTGTCCTCGAAGGGCAATCCTGAATGAACTGTAAGTTATTCCTAGCCTACTCATTACCGCTCTTGTTTGATCAGAACCTTGAGCCTAAAAAGGTGTACCAGGATGTGAAGGATTTCTAGAAAAAATGTAAGGCTTGCCTGAAAATATGAGATAGACTCATGACTGATTTCATTTGCCCGCCTCATTTTAAAGTAATCTCCAAAACGATGGAGGAGAATAAGTGAATCAAAACTAAACAACTATCTATGAAAAAGCTTTTGTTAGCCCTTGCGCTGTTGATGCTGACCACCATGGGGCTTCTGCTCAAGAAATTGCCAAACAGGCTCCGGAAGGATTTGATCAGGCAAGAAACGACATTGCTAAGGGGAAAATAGACAGCCTCCAATATCCATCCAAAACGGTAGGAGTCAAACGCAACTACAAAATGTACATCTTCTTTTTCAGGAGTTAGAACACCTTTTTCATTCGTCGTGATCTGGTCTTTGGTAAGCCCAAATTAAGTAGCAGCGTTTCTAGTGCTTTATTAAATGTGCTTTATGACGCTCAGAGGGAAACGTTATACCAGTATTTTTTTCACAGACTCGTAGTAGTTGCTCCTGTAGTTTAGTGTCATCGGCTTCAGGCCTGGGGGATTGCTGCTGTTGATGATAAAAGTATTTTCCTGATACAAGAGCTTCCTGATCCTGGCTTGTTGCAAGCCAAACCTGAGTCTCATAGCCTTGCTGTAAGTCATCTGGAGCTCCTTTTCCGCCCATATTCGTGGGTACCCATCCTGGATCTACCGAATTCGCGTAGACCTCAGGAAACAGACGAGCTACAGCTTTCATCAATGTAATGATATGCAGTTTGGAGTCTGAATAAGTCGTATGATTTGGGTCAGATCCCTTGGATAAAGGTGTACCGCTCCGGTGCATACCCGAGCTTAGGTAAATCAAACGTTCAGGCAAATCAATCAGGCTAGTCAGGAGGTAAGGAGCCAGGAGATTTATATTGAAAATCTGATGGCCTAAACCCTGGTAGATCCCGGCATTGTGGATCACAGCATCAAAATGACCCAGTGCGTTCACATTTTCAGCTAACTGTTTGGTCTCTTCCATATCTTCCAGATCACCCATTAACACATCTTTGGCATCAGGCAGGCTTTCTCTGGTTTCCTTTGCCCTCTTCTCGTTTCGGGCATGCAAAACCACCTTATGCCCCTGATTGATCAGAGATTTTGCTGCCAGTAGTCCCAGACCTGTGGATGAACCAGTAATAAATATATGTGCCATATTTAGCGGTTTTTAGTTCAGTAAGCATTTCCTTCTGTAAATGTCATGAGATACAGAATAGTTTGCTTAGCTCTTGTCTTTACTTCGCTAAAAATGCATCAATGCGTGACACTTCTATGCCTTTACATTCGGGTATGGGCCACCTGGCCGTAAGCCCACATGATCAGATATTGATATGCTTAAATTTATCTAAATCTTTGTGCGCGTGTGCACCAGGATTTTCTTAGATATTGCAAAGCTTGCATTGTCCGCACAGACTCGTTTTCGTATCTAAAACATCATTGATCTTCTTTGTGAGCCTAACGCTCGTTTCAGACTTGGTAATCACTTTACCACACATTGCTTTGATCATTTCTGAAGTCTCTTCCTGTATTGGCTTTTAAGTCTGTGATTCATACGTGCCTATTCATAAGCCAACGCCAACGCAATGGTGCCCAATACCTCTCCCTGCGCTGGCAATTGATAATGCATCTTTTCATAAATTTTATTCTTTATTTCAATTCAAACGTAACCGTTTACTGTCCGAACCTACTGCCCCCGCAGGTCCGGAAAACTTATCAATATGTCCACGCTTTGTGTAGCTATATGAAGTGGGAAAGCCTTTGTAGAAAAGTACCGGGGTTTAGGTGTGGAAAATAGAATTAGTTGGTGGAGAGTATCTCTTCTCTTCAAGGAAATGCTTACCTTCTATTTTCCATATCTTAAAAGATTGAAGTTTGATACGCTATGAAAAAAATTTTCTTACTTTTTTTATGTCCGCTTTACTTATGCGCTCAGGTGCCAGAAGGCAAACAGGTCATCAGTTCACTTTACATTTACGATCTTGAGACTGGAAAATCCGAACTCATTTTAGAAGAAAAGCGCCATTTTGAAGCGCCTAACTGGTCCAGGGATGGAGCGTATCTCCTGATTAATAGTGAGGGCAGGCTGGAGAAGGTAAGTATAGAGGGTAAAAAGCTGGGAAAACTGGATACGGACTTTGTACAGAAAGCCAACAATGATCATGGGTATTCTTTTGATGGAGAAACCTTATTCATTTCAAGTGGCAAGGCTGATGTTGAAGGATGGTCCTCCTTTATTTTCAAAATGCCTACCGAAGGCGGTACGCCCGTTCAGATTACTCCCTTGTCTCCCTCGTATTGGCATGGCGTTTCTCCTGATGGAGAATATATTGTGTATTGTGCTCCTAGAAATGAAAACTATGACGTTTACAAAATGCATGTGAATGGGGGAGAAGAAATTCGCCTGACTTCCGCGGAAGGGCTGGATGATGGTCCTGAATACTCACCTGATGGAGCGTATATCTATTTCAACTCCTATCGCTCAGGCATGATGCAGATCTGGCGGATGAAGCCTGATGGATCTGAGCCGGAGCAAATGACCTTTGATGATCATTCTGACTGGTTTGCCCATATTTCTCCCAATAATGATGTCGCCACGATTATCACCTATATGGAAGATCAGGAGCAAGGCCACCCTTTTGGCAAGCAGGTAAAGCTTCGTTTGCTGGACCTTGAGACCAAAAAGGTAAGGGATTTAACCGAAGAGTTTTACGGCGGGCAGGGCACCATTAATGTTCCTTCCTGGAATCCAAAAGGCACCAAATTCGCCTATGTGAGATATGCAGTGGAAGACATCTGATTGGATTTCAGCATAATAAAAAAACAGCCTTACAGGATAAATGTAAGGCTGTTTGTATGGTGTGGGTAAGTTTTAATAATCATTTTGAATAATGTATACCTTCGTCATATTTGAATAAGGTATAGCCTTCTTCCTGGTCGCTGGTGTCGGCCACACCTGCCTAAATAGCTATCGCCTGGCTCAGAAACCATAGATTGTACCTATTCCAGGTATGACAAAACTTCACTGTCTTGAGGAAATATCGGGGTTGTCAACGTCAAACTTACACCTGTTGATATCGAAGAAATTGAAGACGCTGCTTCCAAAATTACCATCTAAAGAGCGCACTATCCGGAAGGAATGGAAAAGAAAAGCGGGCACCTGGTAGAAGGTAATATTTTTGAATAATGCGATTTAAGGACATAAAGTCAGAAACTTATTTCCAGGATACCAGACTTTTTTCAATAATAAGAATAGGAGCATCATAAACAGGAACCCTTTCAAAGATGAGCTTATCTTCTTCTTTGTGAAATGTTTCTTTTGGAATTTCATATACTTTTCCTGTGATGATATCCACATATACAGCCTCATCCATCCTTGCTCCTATCAGAGTTAACTGGATATCTTTGGTTTCCGTGGATTCAGTAGGAATATTTTCATCCATCCAAAGTGTATAAACCTGCTTATTTGAATTGTGGTGCTCATAGCCATAAAATGCCAGGCTTCTATCTGTGTTCATATTGTATTTCACTTCTCTTGGATTTACCGTAGCCTTGGTGTTGAAAGTAGGTTTTACATTTTTGATACGGCTCAGGGAATGATCAAAAACCGAGGCTACGTGTTGCATCGCATAATAGGCCATCTTGGGGCGGATGGCACGCATGGTGGAGTCAGATTGTATGATTCCCTTGACGTTTAACCTGGTAATAGGTCCGTCAAGGTGATAATTCATATCTATGATGCCTAGGATGCTGCTTTCCATATCATGTCCCAGGTCACCCAGCATTCTTCGGGTATTCCATTTGGCCTGCGTAAATTCACTCCAGGGATAATCCCCTAATGCTCCTCTGCCTGCTCCACCCATAGAGGGGCACCCGTTTTCACCCTGCCGAAGTTTTACCTCCGGGCCATATTTGTCCAGTACTTTTCGTAGTTCAGCCACGTGCCAGTAATTTTCATCAGGGTTGTATACATAGTCGTGATAAGTCATATTATCAAAGAGCTGCATTTTTCCTTTCTCATGGATGTACTTAAAAAAAGTGTCTGCATAGGCAAGGTCAATATGACCCATAGACAATCCTGATATTCTGGCCTCCGGCTGTATTCTTTTGATGATTTCCGCTGTACGAATATTGAGTTTAGCCACGTCTATTGGCTGGTTAATAGCATTATCCCCAAAGTTAGGCTCATTCCAGATTTCCCACTCTTTTACTTTATCTTGGTATCGTATGACCATCGCTTCTACCCAGCGATCCCAGGCAGCCAGAGCTTCAGCCGAAGTAGGCATTCCGGCACTCAGATTGATTCCACCACCCCCTGAGTATATAGGATTACCGTAGGAGGTTTGCAGCCAGGGCTCGCATCCCCTGCTTATGGCTTCGTCTATGATATGGTCCAGCCATTGCCAGTCATACTGGCCTTTCACCTTCTCCGTTTTTGCCCAACCTGCCTGAAGACGCAGCCTTTTGATACCCAGAGGGGCCAGATACTCCTTGTATTCATCAAAATCAGCCATATCTCTATCCAGAGTTTCACAACCCAAAATCCAATTGGAGGATTCTATTTCAAATGTGCTTTTGGTTTGTAGATGCCCCAGCAGGCGAAAAGAGATTGGTAGATCGTCCACAGCATTATCCGCCCCGGGAATATGACTTTGCGCCACCAGATCTAGACTTATTATTAGAATGATCAGCAGCGTAATGATGTTCTTAAACATATTTTATATTATAAAATACTTCTTAAAGTGGTCTTATCCTTAACCAAAAGTTTGATGTGATAATGTGTACCAATATTTTAGTGCGTATTATAAATTTGTGATACACTAAAAATATCCACCTCTTTCCACCACTTTTTTAGCAGAAAAACCTTCTTTCACCCATGAACGGATTTCCTGCTCACCTTTTTTGATTTCTTCGGCACGCACCAACACTTCGTATGCAATTTCTCTAGGTACTACAAGAGCACCATCTACATCAGCAAAAATCAGGTCTCCGGGATAAATGGTGACTTTTCCTATTTTCACGGACACATTATAAGCGGTGATCTTACAGCGGCCAAGCGTTCCATTGGAGCTTCTGTACTTATGAAAAACCGGAAAATTTTGGGCCAGCACCTGCATAGTATCTCTTAATCCTCCTTCAATGACAGCGCCACGGGCCCCTCTGGCAATGGCAGAGGCAGTCATCACTTCTCCCCAATGGGCAGCTTCAGTTTCTCCTCCGGTATCCCATACGACCATGCACTCTCTGGGCATGTCATCCAGCATTTCCGCCCTTTTTTCCATTTCTCCTTTAAAGGATGGGTCTTTGACACTTCGGATGGTATAAGCAATTCCAGCGGCTTTCATTTCCATAGCTAATGGCATAATCTCATTGGGCAAAGCCTGATCCAGCAGGGCATGTTCTCTGAGAACATCGTTCACCGCTCCGGTGTATAATTCCTCATATCGCTCGCACAGTTCTTTTTCGGAGATAGGAAGTTTAGCCAGTTCTTTTTTATCAAGCTTTTGCTCCAGTTTTTCCAGATTCATCATAATCTATGCTACTTATTTAGTTTTTTTATTTATTAACTTTTTTTATTTCATGCTGAGGATTGGCTTCCATTTTTAGATTTGCTGCAATTGCCTGAGCTGTCTCTTGCATTTGAGCCACAATGTTCTCTCGTGTATCATTGTTAAATCTAAATTCCGGTAAGAAGACCCCCAGACTGGCGTGTACCAGCTTCTCCAGTTCAATAGGTACTGCTACACCTAATATTTGGGTTTTGGTAACCTGCACAGCCATACCTTTTTTTCTGATTTTATTCAGTTCAACCAAAAGGTCCTCTTCATCATGAATATCCTCCCATACCTCCGGATCAGGCAGTCCGTACTTTTTGATATGCTCTTTAATTTTCGTTTCCGGCAGATATGCCAGCAAAACTCTTCCCGAAGCTGTCTGGTATACCGGCTTTTCTTTTTTATTAATTACCCTTAGCTCCTGATTGGCCTGTACTTCATGGATACTAATCCGGATATCGTTTCTCAAAATACCCAGCATACAGCTTTCATTGATGGTTTCAGTCAGCTTTTCCATCGGAAGTGTAGCTGCTTTAACTAAGCCCAGGGTATCAGAAAAATCACCAGTGATGAAATAGGGCATAGTCCCAATACCATAGCCTTTGCTGGCTGTTTTCTGAAGGTAATTCCTGTCAAGCATGGTCTTGATGATATTGGCACAGGTACCGTGATTCAGGTTAAGCCCGTCAGCGATGTCCTTGAGAGGCACGTCTTTTCTTCCGCTATTGGCGATGAATTCCAGAATATCAAAGGCTCTATGTAATACTTGGATCATGATGAATGTGCATTGAGTGAATGCATAAAATACACAATGCAATGATAATAATATATTTTATATTATAAAATATTCTTTCATAATATCTTACCCCAATAATATTGAGAAATTTTATGATCAGAATAAAAAGAGCTGTTTATCAACCTATAGGATTAATATTTTCTTAAAAATTTTGTTGGATAATAAAATGCAAATGAATAAGTTTGAATTGTAAAACAATATTTTATAATATAAAATAAAAAGGCATGAAAAATATCTATGTACTGATATTGATGACCTTCCTTACAACAACCTACGCACTTGCTCAATCTAACACAGTCAGTGGTACCATTACAGATGATGAGAATAACCCCATCCCAGGAGTGAATATCATCGTGAAGGGCACTACCACAGGTACCGTGAGTGATGTTGATGGAAAATACAGTCTTCAGGTAGCAGATCAGAATGTTACCCTTGTGTTTTCATCTATTGGTTACGTAAGAGAAGAAATAGCATTGAATGGGAGGTCTGTCATTGATCTGGCACTCAGCCAGGACATCACCTCTCTTTCAGAAGTAGTTGTAGTCGGCTATGGTACCCAGAAACGAGAAGATCTGACAGGTTCACTGGTTTCAGCCCCTTTAGAAGCTTTTGAAGAATCACCCAATACCAATGTACTGCAATCCTTAAGTGGTTCTGTTCCCGGTATTAACATAGGGCAAACCTCTACAGCAGGCGAAGAACCTGACATACAAATCCGTGGACAGTCCAGTATCAATGGAAATCAGGAACCCCTAATTGTCCTGGATGGTATTATTTACCGTGGTAGAATCGCCGATATCAATCCCAGAGATATTGCCTCAGTAGATGTGCTGAAAGATGCCAGCAGCAAAGCAGTTTACGGAGCACAGGCTGCTAATGGCGTCGTGCTGATCACTACAAAAAACGGGAAATCTGCGCAGAAACCCATCATCAATTATAGCGGATACTATACTACCCAGACGCCTGCCAACGAGCTTACACCGCTGGGCAGAGAAGGGTTTCTAAAGAAAGCAAGAGATATTGACTGGGAAAATGGATTTCTGGCACCGGATTATACCCAGGAAAACCCGGACTGGACGCTTGAAAATGATACCGGATTTTTTCCTCCCTTGCTGGAAGGGTTGGCGAATGGAACGGATTATGACTGGTATGATGAAGTCACTGATCCGGGATTTATTACCGATCACCAGCTGAGTGTGAGGGGAAGTAGCGATAAATCTTCCTATTTTCTTTCTGGAGGATATACCAATCAGAAAGGCTGGATGCTCAATGATAAGTACCGCAGGGTGACTGCCAGAATCAATGTAGATACTGAGATTACAGAATGGCTCACCATCGGAGCCAATACATTTGGTTCTTTTTCCGATTATTCTGGTGAAAGTCCTCAACTGGCTCAACTCCCTCAAATGAGTCCTCTGGCAGCCCCTCGGGATGAGAATGGAGAACTGATAATCAATCCTCTGGGTGATAATCGCCTGAATCCATTTTTGCAAAGCGCTTCTGATGACCGTGACCTTAGAAACAATCTTTCAGGAATATTTTATGCGCAGCTAAGGATTCCACAAATAGAAGGTCTTAGCTATCGGGCCAACTTCAGCAATAATTACCGCTGGGATGCGCTGAGCAGTGCTAATCCTTATGATGAAGGTCAGGCAGGGAGAGCCATCAAGATCAATCGCGCCACCTACGATATGCTGTTTGACAATATCGTCAACTATAAGAGAGAATTTGGCAATCATCATCTTGATGTGACCTTCTTGTACGGTTTCAACAAGATCAATTTTGATGAGAACCGTGCCGAAGGGACAAACTTTTCCAATCTGACATTATCGTACAACAGCCTGGAGCAGGCCGTGATCCAAAGAATTTATTCAGCGGCCTGGGAAGAAAGCTATTTGTACCAGATGGGCCGGATCAATTACGATTTCAAAAATAAATACCTGCTGACAGCTACCCTTCGTCGGGATGGATTCAGTGGTTTTTCTGAAAACAATAAGTTTGGACTTTTTCCCTCACTGGGTTTGGGATGGGTGCTCTCGGAAGAAAACTTTCTGGCTAATGCAGCGAATATTAACTTCCTGAAAATACGAGCCAGCTATGGCATCAATGGTAACCTCACCAGCCGCTATAGTTCGTTGGCCCAAGTAAGTGCGGGAGCAGAATCACAATATGTATTTGGTGATGGAGGAAGTACCGTAAACGGACAAAGAATGAGTTCCCTTTCCAACCCCGATCTTTCGTGGGAAAGAACGAGTGGGATCAACCTGGGTGTAGATTTTGAAGTGCTCAACAGCAGAGTTTCAGGTAGTATTGATTATTACCAATCTACCACCACCGATCTGCTCTGGAATTTTGTGCTTCCTGAAATTACCGGATTTGAAAATATTGCTTCCAACGTTGGAGAGATCAGCAATACCGGCCTGGAAGCGATACTCAACACCAGCCCGGTGCGCACTGGCAACTTTAGCTGGGATCTGGCTTTCAACTTCGCTTCCAACAATAACCGCATTGAAACCCTCCTGGGACTGGATCGCGATGGTGATGGACAGGAAGATGATCTGATCGCCAACGGATTGTTTATTGGTGAGCCCATCGGGGCCATCTATGGGTATGTTGTTGATGGTATATGGCAGGTTGACGAAGCAGAAGAGATTCCCGATGGATTTGCTCCCGGACTTTACAAACTCCGTGACCTGGATGGGGATGGTAATATTACACCTCAGGGAGATAGAACTATTCTGGGGCGTGAAGAGCCTGCCTACCAGTTTGGTATTCAGAATACGCTGCGTTACAAGGATTTTGCTTTTAAGTTTTTTATCAAATCCATTCAGGGAGGCAATGATGGCTATTTAGGATTAAATAACCCCTGGGATGGAGGTTATGGTACCCCCGGCACAGCACAGGCAAGCAACTGGTTTGCAGAGATTGACTACTGGACACCTTCCAATCCTGATGCTATTTATCGCCGTTCCGGGCCGGATGCTTCCATTGGCGGCCAGAGATATTTTGCTCGTAATTTTGTCCGGCTGCAAGACATTTCCCTTTCCTATAATCTAAGGTCTAGCCTCACCGAACGCATCGGACTGCAAAGTCTCAAGGTTTTCATCAGTGGCAAAAACCTGATCACCCTTACCGATTGGGAGGGCTGGGACCCGGAGACAGGGCAGGGGTTGGGAGCCAATCAGCAAGTTGGGGATGATAATAGCAGACTAAGAAGTGCTCTGCCTGTGATGCGCGGCTTTACGCTAGGTCTGGACATTTCATTGTAATCAAAGAATTTTACTGACATGAATAAATATACATTATACTGTTTTCTGTGGATTGCTCTCATGATGAGTGTGGTATCCTGCAACGAAGATGAATTCCTGGAAGAAGAACCTCTGGATTTTTTTAGCCCGGGCAATTCGTTTGTTACTTATGCAAACTTTGAAAGCGCGGTGTTTGATTTGTATGCACAACTGCGTGATTTGCGTTATAATGCGAACGAAAATTCCCAGGCCTATATTTATGGGACAGACATCATGTTTGATGCCCGGGAGTCTACCGCCAACAATAGATTTGGGGATTATAACGTTACGCTGAATCCTACTGGGGGCATGACGGAGTGGCATTGGAGTCGTTTATACAAAATTGTGACAAGCGCAAATACGATCATTGACCGTGTCGCTGAAAACCCTAATCTTAATGATGAACAAAAGCTGCTCATTGAAAGTGAAGCTAGATATTTTCGGGCGCATGCTTACAGGAATCTGGTCCATTTGTATGGTGGAGTTCCACTTTTATTAAACGAGGTGACCTCTCCAAAAACAGATTTTACCAGAGCCTCACGAGATGAAATACTATCCCAGATTATAGACGATGCTACTTTTGCGGCCAATAATCTTCCTCCTATTGATCAGGTAGATGACGGCAGGCTTTCCAATCTGGTGGCACAACATCTGCTGGCAGAAACTTATATAGTGCTGGAGGAGTGGGACCAGGCTATTGCTGCTGCCTCGGTGGTAATTGACAATCCAAATACGGCGCTTATGACTGAACGTTTCGGTTCCCGGGCCGGTGAACCTGGAGATGTCTATTATGATTTGTTCAGAAGAGGAAATCAAAACCGATCCGGTGGCAATATGGAAGCCATCTGGGTGGCACAGATGGAGACAGACGTACCGGGTGGATACCTTTCATCAACCAGCATTACCGGCAATCCATTAGAGCGTATTCATGCTCCTGCTATCTTTACCCTGGTAGATCCTGATGGTGTACCGGCTTCCCTGGGCTGGCGTTCAGACTTGAATACTGGCGGTCGTGGAGTGTCCTTCATGAGACCTACCACTTTCTTTGAAAATGAACTGTGGGAATTGGATTTTGAAAATGATGTTCGGAATTCAGAATTCAATTATATCAGGGACTATCGCTATGACGACCCGGCATCTGCCTGGTTTGATTCCAGTGCCGTGAAATATCCGGGACCTAACCTGCTGGCACAAAGCTGGCGCTGGTACCCCTGGCTAAGTAAAGTTACGACCCCAGGCCAGCATCCTGATGCCCTTTATGCTGACAGGGAGTTAGGACTCCTGACGGCTGGTGGGGGCACCACCTATACTGATCAATACTACTTGAGGTTAGCGGAAACCTATTTGTTGAGGGCAGAAGCCTATCTGGGTAAAGGCGAATTGACAAATGCGGCAGATGACATCAATCAAGTCCGTCTTCGTGCTAATGCCATCCCTGTTACCCCCGGAGAAGTTACGATTGACTATATTTTGGATGAACGTGCCAGGGAGTTGAGTCTGGAAGAAGACCGTCGGATTACCCTTCAAAGGCTGGGGAAACTGGTAGAACGAGTGCGTTTATACAATGCCCACAACGGCGACGAAATTCAGGATTATCACGCCTTATGGCCCATTCCCGCAGGAGAAATAGAAGCCAACATCAATGGTAATCTTGAGCAAAATACTGGATATTGATAGAAGGTGATTTGCTTTGGATAGTATCGGAGCAAGTTGAAAAAGAATTAAGCTTTGTACTTTAAATATTAAACGTACTGAAATGAACAGAAAAAGATTAGAACGTATCTGCACATTCCTAATTTGTTGTCTGGTATACCATTGTTTTTGTCTCCTTCAAACTTCATTTGCCCAACAAGTCAGCAATCCTGAGCTTAATGTGCCTTATGCATATGTTGGTAAAATATCATCCCAACATGCCCGGGAAAATCAGGCAGCTCCCTGGAGCATTGGAGGAGAAACGCTGGATCGTGATTATGCGAATTTCCAGGCTTATAAACAATATCTGGGTCCGCTGGGCATACCATTCATCCGACTGCAAGGGGGGTGGGCTAAATCTGAGAAAGAAAAAGGGAAATACGACTTTACCTGGCTGGATGAGATCATAGATGATGCCTTAGCTCAGGATGTGCAACCCTGGGTTGAGCTTTCTTATGGGAATCCTATCTACAAAGGCGGTGGAGAGGCTGCTTTAGCGGGAGGAATTCCCACCTCTGAGGAAGCACTCAAAGCCTGGGACAAGTGGGCAGCGCAAATGGTGAAGCGTTATAAAGACAGGATCACCTACTGGGAAATCTGGAATGAGCCGGATATCTCCAAAACCATTACGGCAGAGGAATATGCCCGTTTTTATATCAGAACTGCCGATATTATCAAGAAGTACCAGCCAGATGCAGTGCTGATGGCCATAGGGCTGGCCGGAATTAGTAGGGACGAATATGTGGATACTTTCTTAAACTACCTGAAAGCGCAAAACAAGCTGGATCTGGTAGATATCATCACCTACCACGGTTATGCTCCCCGGCCCGAAGATTCCTACGAGTATGTCAGCAAATTGAGAGATTTGGCAAAAAGCTATGATGCATCTATAGAATTGTGGCAGGGTGAAAATGGAGCGCCTTCCACTCCCGCAGATCAGACGGTGGGTGCAATGACCAATCTGGACTGGACAGAAATTTCACAGGCCAAATGGTTTTTAAGACGCATGCTCGGAGATAAAGGTCACGGCATAGCAGTCACCAATGTGTTTACCATGTCCGATCTGCATTATGCCAAGGGAGACCACATGACAGGGCTGAACTCCAAAGGATTACTGAGAGCGAATCCCGACGGTTCTATTGCCTATGTGAAGCCATCTTATTATGCGGTTCAAAACTTAGTATCTGTGATGGATCAGCCGGTACAAACAATCCCGGCATTTAGCTTGGAAAGCAATGCCGATCAGGAAATTACCGCTTATGCCTTTCAGACAGAGGAAGGAGATAAAAAAATGCTAACCCTATGGTTCTCGGATGAGCGTCCTGACGATGCGCTTCAACCGAAAGCAACGGATGTGAGCATGCAGGGCATTGGTTTTCATGAGCCAGTATACATTGATTTGCTTTCTGGTAAAATTTATGAGATACCCCAAAGTAGCTTGCAATCACAGGAGGGTGTGCTTCAGATCAAGGATTTACCCATTCTGGATGTACCCATTATGATCACTGAAAAAACCATGGTAGTGGAATGAAATTAAAGATGATTCTTCCTGGATTCCTGCCCGTTCTGTTAGGACTCTGTATAGTTGGTGCCTGCCAAACACAGCAAGAAACATTTATCCTCACGGATGAAGCGCAGCAATCCAGTATTTATTTGCCTGCCACTACCTCTGATCCTATCCGTCTGGCAGTACAGGATCTGATCACTGATGTAGAAAAAATCAGTGGAAAACAGCTGGGTATTACTGATCAGCAACATGAGGGAAAGCTTTTGGTTTTCAACCTTGCCGAAGAAAGTCAGGCAGAACAGGCAGTGCAAATCCTTGCTGAACTGGATACGCTGAAAGGGAAATGGGAGTCTTATGTGGTACAGGATATTGTTCATGAAGAGGACAAAAAACTGGTATTTGCCGGGAGCGATGAGCGGGCCACCATGTTTGCCATTTATCACTTCATTGAAGCATATCTGGGGGTAGACCCTACCTATTACTGGAGCGGACTTGAACCTGAGCAACGCAGTTCGCTATCGTGGGATCATGTAAGCATTCGGCAGGATGAACCCAGCTTTACCTACAGAGGCTGGTTTATCAATGATGAAGATCTGCTCACCGAATGGAAGAACAGGGGAGGTGTCAGAAATATAAATTACCCTTACTACGGACAAGTGGTGCATCCTGAGGTGATCCGGCCGGTATTTGAAACTATGCTGAGACTGCGCATGAACCTGGCCATACCTGCGAGTTTTGTAGACATCAGAAATCCAGCCGAGGAAAAACTCGTGGAAGAAGCCTCCCGCCGTGGCCTGTTTGTCTCCATGCATCACGTAGAACCTATGGGGGTGAGCGCTTTTGCCTATCAAAATTACTGGAAAGAAAAAGGAGAAGAACCTTTGTTTTCTTTTTACAGTGAACCAGAAAAGATCACGCAGACCTGGAAAGAGTATGCAGAACGTTGGGCCAAATACCCCAATGTCATCTGGCAGGTAGGACTAAGAGGAATTGGTGATCGCCCCATGTGGATGGCTGATCCGGGGGTACCCCAATCAGGTGCTGAACGCGGAGCGATTATTTCAGAAGCGATCAAGGTGCAAAGTGAAATGATTGACGCATTGGACAGTAGCGAAAAGCCGATTTTATCTACCACCCTTTGGGCAGAAGGAGCGGGCCTGAATCAGGAGGGACACCTGAATTTTCCTGACAGTATGCTGATCATCTTTGCCGACAACAGTCCCGGCTGGAAGTGGCAGCAGGATTTTTATGATACCCCAAGGAATCCGGCCAACCAATATGGCGTGTACTACCATCATCAGCTTTGGGGTTCTGGTCCTCATCTGGTGCAGGCGGTCCCCCCTCAGAAGACCTATGAGATGTTCAGAGAAGCGGTAGCGCATCAGGCTTCAGATTATGCCATCATGAATGTATCCAATGTCAGAGAATTTATTTTGGGTATAGAAGCTTCCTCCGCCATGCTCTACAACATGGATGATTTCAGGACAGAGGAATTTTTAAGTACATGGTTTGAGGATCATTTTGGAAAATCAGGAAAGGAAGTCCAACAGCTGTATCAGCAGTTTTTTGACGGCTATCAGATCCACGAAACCACCGGAACGCCCTTTCTGCTGGATGGTCAGACAAGGTCATTTGGAAGAAAGGTACTGGATGGTATCCAGTTACAAATCAATGACCCTCAGAAGTATGAAAGGCTGAAAATACAGAAAACGCAAAATTCGGAAGTGCAGAGTTGGGGAAGCAAGTACCTGTCTGATATGCATCCTGAAAGCAGCATGACACCCCCTGAATTACTTCCCCGTCTTCAGGAGCAGATTCAGGATTTTGAAGCCATTAACGGAAATATCGCCGAAATTGAAAAACAACTGAAAGGTGATACCTTGAAATTTTTTCAGGTCAATTTAAAAGCACAGCATCAAATTATTCTGGCACTTAACCTTTGGCTGGAAGATGTCATCCTTGCCCAGCTTGCTTTGGAGGAAGAAAATACCCAGCAAATTCATCAGCATTTGCTGGAGGCTTATCAACATATATCGCAAATAGATGAAGCGAAAAAACTAGCTTCTTCTGGTGAAAAGTGGAAGCATTGGTACAGAGGAGACAAGAAAATGAATATTTCCCAGGTGCAAACCCACACAGAAGATATCTTGAATCTGCTGGTGAATACCTATCAGTTGGAAAATAAAAGTCAGAATAAGTTTGATGCCTATAAAGATTAGCAGTCAATAGCAAAATCAGCTTGATGGAAAGAAGAACATTTATACAAAAATCATCTTTATTTTCAGCCTCCTTACTGGCGGGTAGGAAGTTGCCTTTTGCCATGAACTTCTATCCGGAAGATACATCAGCACTTAGGCACTTAGCTTCTGCTTCCTCTTTTCCTAATGTTTTCATTCCTGAAAAGAAGCGTATTCCGCTGGGATGGAAAAGTATGCCGGTGGTTTCAGCTCAGTCGGGTGAAGCGCCAACGATTTTGTATTTCAACAGCCTGGATAGTAAAGCAATCAATTCACCTGTTTATCTGCGGATTACAGCCGCCCTGGACTTCAGAGAGGAGAAAATCATACGGGTTTACCTTCCTGAATCGGGCATTGAGTTGGGTCTGTTGGTGATGAAGTTTGCCCATCCTTTCCAGCCCTTTGAAATTCCGATTGAAACAAAATATCTCAAGGAAATCCGAAAGCAGGGAGTCGCACTGACCATGAGTCAGGGCAATACTGAGGCCTGGTTTTTCAGAGAGAATGCTGATGTGAAAAACAATCAGGGATTGCAGCCTCATCTCTTGGCAGGTGGAAGTAAAGACAAACTCCAGGCTTTTGAAGAAAATCTCTATTCCATGAATTCCTTCAGCCCTTTTGGCTGGATGGGAGGCTGTGTGCTGGATGCTTTGTATGAGCTTCATCTTCAGGGAGATGAACAGGCAAGTGAAACGCTGAAGCTACATCTATCGCATTTCCTGGATGATGATAAAGGGATCATTTTTGAGAACCCTCATACAGTTCCATTAGATGGCACCTTCAACAGTATTGAAGATTTTCTCCCTTTGACTGCCATAGCCGGATTATACCCTAATCATATTTCACTGGAAAAAGGACTCAGCTTTATGCTGGAGCATCAAAATGAAAACGGGATTATTCTCAACGGTGATATTACTACAGAAGGGTGCTATACACTGGCCTATCCTCTGGCTGCTTTGGCAGTGATCAAAAAAGATGCATCTCTGGCGCAGGTGGCGCTGGATCAACTGAGCAGCAGAATGCAACATCTTACTATTGAGTCCGGGCAAACTTCAGCCATTTTTCAGCGTGCTGATCTGGAAGGAAAGCAGTCTTACCGTAACTGGGGCAGAGGTGTAGCCTGGTATCTCTTAGGATCGGTAAAAACCTATCGTCTTCTGGATACCAACGGCTATGGCAGAACGGAGGATTTAGCAAAAGTAAAAGCCTTTCTGGCTTTTCATATTCCCTGGATAGTCAAATTGCAAAATAGAAAAGGAATGTGGTCTGCCTACCTTGACCGGCCTGAAACAGGCATAGATACCTCTGCCACCGCAGGGATAGCAGCAGCCATCGCCTGGTGTTGTCAGGTCGATATTTTAGAAAAAAAGAAATATTTACCCATGGCAGAGAAAGCTTATGAGGGCTTGCAATCCCATCTTTCTGAGGATGGATTCCTACGAAATGTCTCACAAATCAATCGGGGAGGAGAAGAGCTACAATCCAGCGGCTATAGAGTAATCTCTCAATTCGGAATGGGGCTGATGGCCCAGCTCAAAGCAGCAATCTACCAAGCCAAAGCATAAGATGGAAAAACTACAAAACCTGGACTATATCGCGATCATTCTGTATATGCTGCTCATGGCGGGTGTAGGTGTATTTTTTGGCTGGTTCATCAAGGACATCAAAGATTATTTTAAAGGAGGTAATACCATTCCCTGGGGCATTTCTGCCATCAGTAATTTCATGGGCTTATTCAGCACCTTTGTATTT
The DNA here is from genome assembly GCF_038039535.1 of Catalinimonas locisalis. Classification (NCBI taxonomy): domain Bacteria; kingdom Pseudomonadati; phylum Bacteroidota; class Cytophagia; order Cytophagales; family Catalimonadaceae; genus Catalinimonas; species Catalinimonas locisalis. Next base: position 60,071 of record NZ_JBBPHP010000036.1, read on the forward strand.
GTAGCCTATGCCGGCGTGGCTTACACCAGCGGGATGGTGGGGGTAACAGTCTTGTGGTGTACGGTTTTTCCCTGCCTTTTTGCAGCTTTTTATATGGGAAAACGATGGGTGCGTTCCGGAATCATCACCCCGGTAGAATACCTGGAAACCCGATTCAACCCCCAGGTCAGGCAGGTGTTTGGCTGGGCAGGTTTGGGCGTGCGGTTCCTGGATAATATGGTTCGCCTCTACGCCATTGGCATCTTCCTGATGACTGCTACCAATCTCAATTTTACGGAAGCCATCGTATTTTCAGGGATTGTGATCACGCTCTTTACTATTGTTGGTGGCGTATGGGCAGTGGTGGTCATGGATACCCTGCAATTCATCATTTTGGTTTTTTCTTCTGTGCTGCTGATTCCCCTGACTCTGAATGTCGTAGGAGGATTGGGCAACCTGATTCAAGCTCATCCTGAACATTTTGAGTGGTTCAGCGGTCCTAAAGGGCAACCGCTCTGGCTGAGTGTATATTATCTGGTCATCTTGCTGAAATACAATGGCAACTGGGTATTTATCCAGCGCTTTTACAGTGTCAGAGATGAAAAATCAGCGACCAAACTAGGCTTACTTTCTGCTGTACTGTTCTTTATTTTTCCTATCGTATTCTTACTGCCAGCCATCGCAGCGGTAGACATTCTTCCCAACCTGCCCGATCCCGAAATGGCTTATGTGGGAGTGGCCGTCAAACTATTGCCCGCCGGACTATTGGGCCTGATGATTGCCGCCATGTTTTCTGCCACCATGTCTTCCCTCAATTCTGAAATCAACGTAATGTCAGGGGTGCTGACCAGTGACATTTACCAGAGACTGATCAACAATAAAGCAGGAGATAAATTGCTTATCAAAGTGGCAAGGCTCAACATCCTACTGGTAGGGGCAGTGATCACCATCGGCTCGCTTTTTATCGGACAATTGGGAGGTGCCTTTGAGGCTAACAAATTACTTACCGGTCTGTTTGCTATCCCGTTAGCTATCCCATTGGTATTTGGAATTATATTCAGAAAAACATCCTCTTTAGGTGCATTGGCTACGGTAGCTATCGGAATCGTTTCTGGTCTACTACTGAATGCCACTCCAGGAATAAGCTGGGAAATGGCTACCCTGATAGAGATTGTGATTTGCTTTGCGGTATTTATCAGTTTTGGTTATTTCAAAGCGCAGAAGCAGGAAGTCAGGCAGCGGGTAAATCACTTTTTTGAGAAAGTCAATACTCCCTTGCGGGAAGAAGATATGACCAAAGCAGATCCACATTTCAAGCACACACTCGCCAATCTTTTCGCAGTAGCCATCAGCCTTTCCGGGCTGTTGTTCATTGGGATGAGTCTCTTTTCCATCACGGACTTGAGTGGTAAAATTGCCTTAGCAATCGGTGGACTTTGCATCCTGCTGTCATTATTCATCAAATTGTTCTTTACAGGAACTTTGCGATTTTTACCCGTCAGGGAAGCCCTTGAAAGTGAGGATCGTAAAAAGATAAAATCTCATTAGCTTTGAAAAAACTGATTCACAAAGACTTTTTACTGTTTAACAAAACAGGAGTTCGGCTCTTTCACGAAGTAGCCAAAGCACTTCCTGTCATTGATTATCATAACCACCTTAATCCTCTGCATCTGGCAGAAAACAAAAAGTTTGATAACCTTGCTCAATTGTGGATTACTTCTGATCCCTACAAACACCGCGCGATGCGTATTCACGGAATTCCTGAGCAGGGCATCAGCGGAGAAGCCGAACCTTACGACAAGTACATGCATTGGGTGAAAACCCTGCCTCATACGTTGGGTAACCCTTTATTTCACTGGAATGCGCTGGAACTCAAGCGGGTATTCGGCATTGATAAAATTCTAAATGAAAAGAACGCTAAAAAAATCTGGAAGCACTGCAATGCGCTCTTGCAGGAAGATGGTTTTGGCGCGACGGACATCCTGAAAAAGTTTAACACAGAAATGCTCTGTACCTCCGACGATCTGCTGGATGACTATCAGTCTCACCTGGCAGTAGGCGTAAATCACAAAAAACTGAAAGTATTGCCCTCACTTCGTGCGGATTCTATACTGGCTTTTCATCAACCCAATCATGCTGAATGGATGGAGAAGTTGATGGCGCTAAGCGGAATTCAGGTTCATAGCCTTGTTGATTATGAGGAAGCGATCATGAAGCGTCTGCAGGTGCTGGATCAGGCAGGTTGTCGGTTTTCTGATCATGCGCTGGATAGTGGGTTTACTTTTCAAACTACTTCAGCAAGCGCGGCCCGAAAGTTATTTGCCAAACGGCTTGAAAAGCAAATGCTGCCCATAGATGAAAGAATACAGTTGCAGTCTTATCTCCTCACCTTTTTAGGCAAAGCTTATGCTGATCGGGGCTGGACGATGCAGTTGCATATAGGCGCACAGCGCTATACCAGTAGCCGGTTACGAAAACTCGCCGGGCCAACGGGTGGATTTGCCGCTATGGGTTCAGCCTGTGATATCGCCAGCCTGTGTGCTTTTCTGGACAGCCTGGAGCAAGAAGAGAAATTACCCCAGACCATACTCTACACCTTAAATCCTGCTGACAATGCTCCCTTTGCTACCCTGACCGGCTCTTTTGCCGAAGATGGAATGCCGGGTAAGATTCAGTTTGGACCGGCCTGGTGGTACAATGACCATCTGGAGGGAATGGAAAATCAATTGACTACGTTGGCCAGTCATTCTTTGCTCAGTCATTTCATCGGCATGACCACCGACTCCCGCAGTATCCTTTCTTTCTCCCGGCACGAGTATTTCCGCAGAATACTCTGCAACTGGATAGGTAAACAGGTGGAGGAAGGTAAGTTTCCAGACGACTTTTCATTACTCAAAAATCTGGTGGAGCGTATTTGTTATTTGAACATCAAACACAGACTCACTTCTAAAAATTAACCTATGGAGACAACAAGATTAAAAGATAAAGTAGCCGTAGTGACAGGAGCAGGAGGTACCCTCTGCTCAGCGATGGCTATAGACCTGGCACGTAATGGTGCCAAAGTGGTGCTGGTGGGAAGAACACTCGCCAAGCTACAGGAGGTAGAAAAACAAATCAAAGCGGAAGGAGGTATGGCTTTGGCTGTGGCAGCCGACGTAGCCAATCAGGCCGAGGTAGAAAGCGCTCATAATAAAGTTTTGGAGAGCTTTGGGCCTTGCCATATCCTGATCAATGGGGCAGGAGGGAATCAGGCTGCGGCGACTACTACCCTCAATGCATTTGATGAGAAAGAACTCCATGCAGAAAATCCAGACTTCAGAGGATTCTTCAATTTGCAGATGGATAAATTTCTGGACGTGATCAATGTCAATACGATGGGTACAGTGATTCCCAGCTTTGTTTTCGGCAAAGATATGGCCCGAAACAAGGAAGGTAATATCATCAATATTGCCTCTATGAACAGCTACCGTCCGCTGACGCGTGTAGCGGCTTATGGCATGGCCAAGGCCGGGATAGCCAACTTTACCCAATGGCTGGCTACTTATCTGGCTCCGGCTAACATTCGGGTAAATGCGATTGCTCCTGGTTTTTTCCTCAACGACCGTTCCCGGAGGATTTTGCTCACGCCCGATGAAAAAGGTTTAACCTCAAGGGGAGAAAACATCATGCACCATACGCCACTGAAAAAATTTGGTGAGGCACAACAACTTCTGGGATGTATGCACTGGCTCATTGACAATGAAGCAGCAGCTTTTGTCACCGGTATCGTCGTTCCGGTAGATGGTGGTTTTCTGGCATCCTCGGGGGTTTAGTGAAGAGTAAAAACTGCTCATTAAGTAGATTTCCAGCCTTTAATCATTCAAGATCTGGAATTATCTGAATATTCTTTTTTATGAAATTTTCTATGCTTCTGCCTCCCCAATATGAGGAGCGGAAATGGACACTTGCCCGTCAGATCGGCGTGAATTACGCGATTACCAAAGCCATGCCTGAGCTATCAGGAAGGCCCGCTCCCTATGATTTCAAAGCCCTTCGGGCTATTCAAAGTGATTTCAGAGAAGCAGGTTTTAGGCTCTATGGGCTGGAGGGAGATCAGTTTGACATGTCGCCCATCAAACTCGGTCTACAAGAGAGAGATGAGCTTATTGACAAATACTGCCAGATGCTCAGGAACATGGGGAAACTGGAGATTCCACTGTTGTGCTACAATTTTATGGCAACCATTGGTTGGTTCAGAACCCGGGTGGATGTGGCCGAAAGAGGAGGAGCCCTGGTGAGTGCGTTTGATGCTGAGGATATACAAGATGAACTTGTCGCTGAAGAACAAAGAGTCACCGAAGCCCAGCTTTGGGACAATCTCTTTTACTTTCTGGATGCTGTTCTCCCTGTAGCCCGGGAAGTAGGCGTGAAGATGGCGCTGCATCCCGATGATCCCCCCATCAGTCCATTAAAAGGAGTAGGCAGAATCCTGACCAGTGCCGAAGCTTTTGAAAGAGTATGGAGAAGAAATCCCATCGCAAGTAATAGCATTACCTTTTGTCAGGCTACCTTCAAACTCATGGAGGAGGATATCTTTTCGCTATCGGCCAGGTGGTTGAAAGAAGATAGAATATCTTTTTTGCACATTCGTGATGTGGAAGGAGATAAATATAAATTCAGAGAAACCTTTCATGACAATGGTCCAACACATCTAGAAGATATATTGCCCCATTATCATAGACATGGGTTCACCGGTCCTTTACGTCCTGACCATGCCCCGGCCATGTATGGTGAAACACAAAATACTTTTGGTAGTGGACTTACCGCCGGATATGAAATTACCGGAAAAATCTTCGCCATCGGTTATATGAAAGGTATTTGCAAAAGCTTTAATATTCCTGTGGAGTAAAAAATAAATTTTCAGGTATTTAGTTTTATCAGGATGGCCAAGAGAAGCAAAAGTTCCCATTTATCAGAGCCACTTCCTTTATGTATAGGGAGTTACATTTATTTTTATGGGTTTTGCGACTTCTCGGATGAAAAATTAACGCATGCCCTCCAGGCAGCCATCAATCAAAATTACTATAACGGATTCAACATATGTTTAGTGAAAATTCAATAAACGGTAATTTGCTCATTATCAATATGTTTTTGATAAGTTATGAAACATTTTCTCCCTTAGTTGGGCAATCTGAAATGCGTTATGATCTGCTCATCCGCTGTTGCCTTTCTCCCTGCCCCCAACCACTGAATTTGTTTACGGGCCTTCTCAGGTTCTGCCAATCTGCTTTGCAGTAACTTTACGTCTAACAGTTCCACTGGGCCTCACTCTTCTGATACCTGGTTCTTTCTAAGCATGCAAATATGCATAACTCTACCGCCCGGCATCCGGTCATACCTTTATTAATTACATTCATACTCAATTAGCTACCGCGGCCCGGCAGAGACATATTTTTTCTTTTATCTAGAAGTATTTGATCAAAGGACATCCTTACTGCTTACTTCATGCTTAGGGACGATATTTCACACTCTCATTCCTTCTAGTTTCTATACAAGGCAAGGAGTATTTTTAAACCCCGAAAAGTTTTTAAAGGATTGCTTGCTTGAGGTAAAATATGAGAAAGAGAAGGCAGATCTTTAAGTAGTTTCACTTGCTGATGATAGTACATCAAGGGATTTTAAAAAAAGGATAAGTCATTCGGGTCAATATCATTTACCAATCACACTTGTTTCCTAACGTCAGTCAACGACGCTTTATCAATATTTCTTCAATTGAAAATTTGAATTTATTGGGATAAAGGATAAAAACATGCGACTCAACTTGTATATACAAGTTAAAAACATAAATTTGGTAATAGCTATGAACCTACCACGCTACTTACAACTTCATGCGCTGTTGAAACAGCAGATATTGACAGGCACTCTTTCGGAAGGAAGTTTGCTCCCATCTGAAAATCAGCTTAGCAAGGAGTATAGTATGTCGCGAAGTATGGTCAGACAGGCACTGGTAGAGTTGGAGAAAGAAAGGCTTATACGAAAACATCAGGGCAAAGGAAGTATCGTAGAAAGAAAAGACAAGCGATTGGGATTACTTTCTTTCCGTGGTTTTTCTGAAGTGCTAGGTAGTACTGATCATCGGGCTTCCTCACGTTTTTTACAACCTTTGCATAAAATATCCTGGAGCGAAGATTTCTTTTTTGAATTGAGCAAAAAGGAAACAAAAAAGGGCTGCATTGTAATCAGAAGATTAAGGGAGGTAGACAAAGAAGCAGTCATGCTGGAGCATACCTACCTACCTGATACCCTGAATAAATTTATGGAAAAAGAGTGGGTGGAAGATTCTCTGTTTAAGACCCTTCAGTTTCACTATCAGATAAGTATTAAAAGTGTAGAGCAATACATCAAAGCTATTTCGGCTGATGCTGAACAGGCCCTGCTCCTTCATATGCAGAAAGGGGACCCATTGCTGAAGATCAACCGAAAGTATGGCACTACCAAGCCGGATTTTTTTGTGTATAGCACCCTTTACTGCAATACCGAGCAATACGCCATTGGCAGCTTTATGGAATAAACAACTTATAATTTAAAACCTATGGATAAGACCACCGAACTCGCAAAAATGATTGATCACTCCCTGCTGCACCCTACCATGGATGACGAAACACTTCGGGAGGGATGCCTGCTGGCACGAGAATACAATGTCGCATCAGTATGCATTAAGCCCTATGCTATTCCGCTGGCAGTGGAAGCGCTTAAAGGCTCTGATGTACTGGTTGGTACAGTGATTGGTTTTCCACAGGGAAACTCCAGTATTGAAGTAAAAGTCTTTGAAACGGAGCAGGCCTGTAAAGCCGGTGCAGTAGAAATTGATATGGTTGTCAATATTGGCAAAGTACTGGGAGAGGATTGGGACTATGTACAAAAAGAAATTAAAGCGGTATGCGATACCACACATCAGCATGGAGCCATCCTTAAAGTTATTTTTGAGAACGATTTTCTTCCGGAAGATAAATTTAAAATCAAGTTGTGCGAAATTTGCAGCGCACTGAAGGTGGATTTTGTCAAAACCTCTACCGGCTATGGCTTTGTCAAAGGAAATGATGGTAAATACAGTTATCAGGGAGCTACTGAGCATGACCTGAAACTCATGCGCCAGCATACTGCTGAAGGAATTCAGGTCAAAGCTGCTGGTGGCGTTCGTAGCCTGGACGATCTGCTTAAGGTCAAAGCGCTGGGAGTTACTCGTATTGGCGCTACTGCTACAGCTGCTATGCTGGACGATGCCCGTAACCGATTTGGTGAAGGTAGTACAAGCAGTGAATCTCACAAATATGGTGAAACGCCCGGTTACTGATCATTAGCATGAACCTACTGTCAATTATTGATGAGCTGGAAGAGCTACTTCAAGCCGGTGGGACTCTCACTCACAAACAAATGTTTGTGGGCCTGGATGGTTATGTAGACCGTATCCAAAAGGTTGTCCAGTCACAAGCTGACTTGAAGAATAAGTACTTTGATAACATATCGGCACTTGCTGAGCGTATAGGCCAGGCTGCCGGTAAAAGTGCGCAGTTGGAACTGGTCAACCAAACCATTAAGGCAGGAGGTAATGCACCCATCATGGCGCATGCGCTGGGCAGACTGGGTCTATCTAATCACTGCCTGGGTAATTTTGGGGAAGACAGCATTCATCCGGTTTTTCAGAGCATGTCCGAAAATTGTACGCTATTATCTTTGGGCAATCCCGCAGAAACCAATGCACTGGAATTTGATGATGGTAAACTGATTTTATCCGAGGTTAGCGCATTCAGTAAGCTGGACTGGAACTATGTGCTGCAGAAATATAGTGCCAATTACTTGTCAGAATTGATGGATTCCATGGACATGCTGGCCTTTGTGGACTGGTGCAACCTGCCCCTGGCTACCAACATATGGCAAGGTGTGCTGAAAGACATACTGCCGAAGCTTGATACTTCCCGAAAACGTCAATACTTCTTTGACCTGGCAGATCCCAGCAAAAAATCGGTAACTGAGATAATCAATGTGATGGAGGTCATGAGTGCTTACAATACTTACGGGCCAGTCACGCTTGGACTGAACGAAAATGAAGCCTACCGCCTGGCTCAGGCTCTGATGAGCATAGAAAGCAAAGCGATAGCTGCCAGTATGCCCCTGGAAGATATCTGCCAGTACATTTTTGACAGAATGAAAATTTCTTTTCTGCTAGTCCATCCACTGGACCGTACCCTGATTGTAAGTAAAGAGGGTATACAAAATATCAAAGGAAGGCTGGTGAAAAAACCGCGTATTTCTACTGGCGGAGGAGATAACCTGAATGCTGGTTTTTGCTTTGCCCGGCTGGCCGGATGCAGTACAGGAGCAGCCGCTGTGTTGGGAATGGCTACCTCCGGAGCTTATGTGCAGGAAGGCCAAAGCCCGGACCTGATGCAGTTGAAAGCTTACCTGGAAAAATGGAAAGCCGAATTGAGCTTTGCAAAATTATAAATGAACAGAGCAGCAGGAACACAAATTTTACTAGACCCTAACTTACCATACGATGTTCAAACTTGGATTTGTCAGTGCCATTCTGGCCAACAAAAGTTTTGAGAAAGTAGTGGACTTTGCTTCCGAGAACTATTTCGCCTGTGTTGAAATGATGTGCTGGCCCCTGGGAAAAGCCGAAAGGCGCTATGCCGGAGTCACGCATATCAATGTGGATGAATTAGATGATGCACAGCTAGCGCACATCAAACAATATCTGAAAAAGAAAAATGTGTTTATCTCCGGACTGGGCTATTATCCTAATCCGCTGGATGCTGACGAGGGCAAGGCCATGCATGAGATTTCACATATCAAAAAGGTGATAAGAGCAGCAGCCAAACTGGATGTAGGAGTTGTCAATACTTTTGTGGGCAGAAATCCAAAGCTGAGTATTGACGATAATTTCAAGATATTTGAAGAACGTTTTCCTTCTGTAATAGAAGAAGCGGAATTGCACCAGGTGAAAATCGGGATAGAAAACTGCCCGATGTTTTTCACAGGTGACGAATGGCCGGGAGGTAAGAACCTGGCGATGAGCCCTGCCATCTGGAGACGTATGTTTGACCTCTTTCCCAGTAAGTATTTCGGCCTCAACTATGATCCTTCACATCTGGTGTGGATGCAGATGGATGAAGTTCAGCCTTTGTTTGAATTCAGAGATCGTATCCACCATGTACACCTCAAAGATGTAAAAGTTTACCGTGACAAACTAAATGATGTAGGCATACTGGCTACACCCCTGGAGTTTCACTCTCCTAAACTCCCGGGACTAGGCGACGTTCGCTGGAGTGATTTTTTCTCAGCGCTGACTACGATCGGCTACCGTGGCCCTACCTGTATTGAGGTGGAAGACCGTTCGTTTGAAAGTTCAGATGAAATGGTTAAAACTTCCATCTTACAAAGTAGAAATTTTCTAAGCCAGTTTATGGTACTTTGACTAAGTTCATTGGAATTAATCACGAGAAGCTTCTGAGTACAACTTTCATATGATCAGCAAATGCAATTTTCAGTGATTACATAAAAGCCATTAAGAACCTGAAAATTATTAACCCACACACCTTATATGCAAAAAAGTATCATTAATACACTTATAATTTTCACCCTCATTTTTTTGATTTCTGAAGAAGCAATATCACAGAACTTACGCGTTAGTGAAAATGGGCGTTTTTTGGTAAAATCCGATAGCACACCTTTTATTTGGATAGGTGACACTGCCTGGGAGCTATTTCACCGGCTCAACCAGGAGGAAGCTGATTTATACCTGGAAGATCGTGCTGAAAAGGGGTTTAATGTGATAAAGGCAGTTGTACTGGCGGAGCAGGACGGCTTAAATACCCCGAATGCCAATGGGGATATTCCTCTGATCAATAATGACCCAGGCCAACCTAACGAAGCTTATTTTGTTCATGTAGATGCCATAGTAGATAAGGCTGAGTCATTAGGTATGTATGTAGGCATGTTACCCACCTGGGGAGACAAGTTCAACAAGCGCTGGGGGGTAGGTCCCGAAGTTTTTACGCCTGAAAATGCCCGGACTTTTGGAGAGTACTTAGGAAAAAGGTATAAAGACAAACCCATCATCTGGATTTTGGGAGGTGACAGAATTCCGGAAGAAGAGGAAGATTTTGCCATTATCAGAGCGATGGCAGAGGGGCTGGAAAAAGGAGATGGAGGGGCTCATCTTATGACCTATCATCCCATGGGTGGACGTGGTTCTTCAGAATTTTTTCATCAGGACGAATGGCTGGATTTTAACATGTTTCAGTCAGGTCATTGTGGTTTGGATTTTCCAAATTACCAGTTCACACAAAATGATTACCAACTGACACCCGTCAAACCTACTTTAGATGGAGAGCCCAGGTACGAAGACATTCCAATCTGTTTTGAGCTGAATAATGGCAGACATCAGGCACTTGATGTCCGGCAGGCAGCCTATTGGTCTATACTTGCCGGTGCATTTGGCCATACTTATGGCAATAGTAATATCTGGCAAATGTGGGCTCCCGGCAGAGAGCCCATCCTGGGAGCAAGAATCGCCTGGTACGATGCCATAGAACAGGCTGGTGCCCTTCAGATGGGCTATGTGCGCCGACTGTTTGAGTCCAGACCCTTTCTTGATTTAATCCCTGATCAGGACATACTCAGTTTTGCTTTTAATGGCACAGATCAACAGATTAGGGCTGCTCGCTCAGAGGATGGAAAGTATTTGTTTGTTTATACTCCTTTTGGGAAGTCATTTCAGGTGAAGCTAGATAAAATAAAAGGGGAACGATTAAAAGCATACTGGTATAATCCGCGGGAAGGAATATCTACTATAATTGGTGAATTTTCTAACGACGGGGGAGTAAGAACGTTTACACCGCCCTCTACCGGGCGTTATATGGATTGGGTATTGATCTTGGACGATGCGTCCATGAGTTTTGAAGCTCCTGGTTTAGAGCCATGAAACCTTTTATTTATAGAATTTCAATTTCAAAGCTTGATTTATGCGTTTTATAAACCACATCTGCTTCCTCTTGCTTTTTTGCCTTGCCAGCAACTGTTATAGTATATCCAATAATCAGGAGAGACCACAAGTATTTATTTTTACTGACATCAATATAGATCAAGGGGATCCTGATGACCGACAATCATTAGTCCATTTATTATGGTATGCTGACGAAGTTGATATCAAAGGTATTGTGCCTGATCGCTGGAATGCCCAAGGTATGGAAGCTTGTCAATTGGCTATAGATGCTTATGCCCAAGATTATAATACTTTTGCTTTTAAGGAGAAAAGCTACCCCACTCCAGAGCATGTAGGTAATCTGTTGGCCAGCGATTTAGAGGATGCATTAGCAAGATTTAAGCATGCAGCCGATAATGCCACTCCTGAAAACCCATTGTATGTACTGGTTTGGGGTAATATGCAAAATATCGGTAAGGCTTTACAAAATAACCCTGAACTGGCTAAAAATATCCGCTTAATCACTATTGGTACAGGATTGAAATATGGGCCAGAGGATGAAGTGGCTGGTGAAGATTGTACAGTTCCTAATTGGAATGGCCCGGGTAGAAATACAATTTATCAGAATGAAGAATTTGATGAGATGTGGTGGCTGGAGATCAACTGGACCTACAATGGTATGTTTTCAGGTAATGGTCCTAAAGAAATGTTTGAAAAATTATCTTCGTATGGGTATATGGGGTCTCATATGAAATATGTGACAAAAAATCAGGAATGGGCTCAGTACTTCAGAGTAGGTGATACACCTTCCGTACTATATGTAATTGACCCTAACCATGATATTGACGACCCTACTCAAAGTAGTTGGGCAGGTAAATTCAAAAAGCCTTTTCCGCAGGAACGACCCAATTATTATATCGATGATAATGGCCCGGTGGAGTGGAATTATGCTGATCCTTGTAAAACATGGGAAAACCTGAAAGAAATGTATGAATACAACAAAAGTACCCTGGAAACTGGAAGGCCAGAGATGTATGAAGCGTTATTAACCAAACTGGATAGAATTTACGGGCGGTCATGATTTTCGGATGCTATTCTCAATATCTTTTTGATGTATCAGTACTAGTAGGTGTTAAGAGTTAGTAGGGTTTATCTATGATGTTCGATAATTTTTTTCTTGCTGGTTCTCAGTGCTATTTGATTTAGATTTTCTCTGACTAAGTGGAATCCACAAAATACTGTAAACGATTAATCATCATTATTTTTCGTGCAATTTGGTAACTGCAACACATATAATATTGCTTCACCAAATAGTTTAGGATCAAGCAATAAATCTGGGGGGCAGTAGTACTAAGCATAGATTTTGGAAAGTCTGTAGAGGAAGAAGCTAATGTTTCTCACCCCTCTGAACTGTGACCTGAAAGCTTTGATTTTGGCATTGAAAGATTCAGCAGCAGCATTAGTACTTCTTCTATCAAAGAAGTTTAAGATATTTTTATAGTGTTGCTGAATGGTTCTAGAGACTGTATTGAAAGATTTAAAGCCTGCCTTCTCTACTTTGTCATACCATCTGGCCAGTCTGGTGAAAGCGACACCTTTCTCTTTAGTGTTTTGGTATATATGTCCTAGCTTTTGAGCTAATTCATAAGCTTGCTCAAGCTGTGGATAGAGTTTGAACAGGATTTCTGCCCTGTGGACTTGGGAAGACGTCCATTTGCTTTTGTCCTTGAAGAGCAGGTACCTGCTCCTGACCAGTAGTTGTTTAGGAGTATCACCGTTTTCTAATCTGTTGGGGATGAAGGTTCTACCTACTTCTTTACTGAGTTCTATTTCTTGGTTTTCTTGCTCAATGGCTTGCCAACGGTAAGCTATGCGCATTTCCTGTACGGCATCATAAGCCAACTTCTGTACATGAAAACGATCGGTCACCAATGTGGCTCTGATAAATGTTTTGGTGACGATCTGCTCCATGCTAGCGGCCATATCTAGTGTCACCTCTTTTACCTGCCTTCTTTTCTCCAATGGGATCTTCCTGAGTAAAATGGACTTAACCTTTTCACTATCAGTGCCTTTGATAATGGCTATGAGGCAGCCTTTATTTCCCCTGGCTGCTTTGTTAGTGATTACCGTATAGAGTTCACCTTGAGATACCGCTGTCTCATCTATTGTGATATGCTCACCCACATTCTCAGGAAAAACAACATAATCCTCGGCATGCTCTAACTGATCCCATTGCCTGTAGTCACTTAAATGAGCAGCATATTGCTCTTCCAACAACTTACCGTTTACATGGAAGTATTTGCCTAAACTTTTACAGCTTACCGGTTCGGACCGCCGATGCGGTAGTATCGATGCAATGCTTTCGCTTCGGCGATCCGATAAAAAAGACGCGAATTCCTTTGTCATTCGCGTGCCTTGAGCCACCAATTCCCAGTTTCTAAAAACTACCTTTTCTGTGTCTTCATTCAACCACCTTCTGCGTTTTACTTTCAGATAGCAGGCTTTGCCGCGTATGGGAAAGTCTTTTACAGTAATTTCTGCAAAATAGCCTTTAGAGGTGAGCTTATCACCTGCATATTCCTCCGGATAGTGGTTCTTCTCTGCTAAACTAATAGTATAGCTATCTACTGTCTTTTCTACTGAAGTAACGTCAAAATAGTCAAGCATCCCGTCAGGTAGAAACAAAGAAATGATAGATTTATCCAATGATTCTTTTTGACGGCTAAATTATACCTTACCAACTTACTCCACAACTTTTACGCTTGATCCATAGTTTACCTATCAAATAATAAAATAGGAGCCAGATGAATGATTCAAGCATAAAAAAACCTTTCAAATTATATAATTTGAAAGGTTTTATACCTATTTGATAAGTTTGTCGGGGCGGCAGCCCTACACCCAAAATTATAAAACCCTTGTTAATCAGTAGCTTACGATTTAAATAAAATCAATG